>DUEX01000003.1 GCA_011170325.1 Dehalococcoidia bacterium
TGCCTAAACCACTCCGCTGGGGCACCTGTGCTATTATAGCTCTGGTTCATGATGTACTGGTGGTCATGGGCATTTTCTCTATCTTGGGCTGGGTAGCTGGGATTCAGATTGATGCCATGTTCATTACTGGCATGCTCACGGTTGTCGGCTATAGCGTTAATAATACTGTCGTCGTATTTGACCGAATTCGGGAGAATGTAAGTAAAGGTATAAGTAAGGATTTTGAGGTTACAGTAAATTCAAGTATTTTAGAGACGATAGCTCGGTCTCTAAATACCAGCCTGACGACGCTTTTTGTTATCTTGGCTATTTTCCTTTTTGGTGGAGTTACTATTCGCTATTTTAGCCTGGTGTTACTCATCGGTGTCATCAGTGGCACTTACAGTTCTATGTGTCTCGCTGGTCCGCTGTTGATAATCTGGGATAAGGGTGAGTGGGGCAGATTCTTTTCCTGGCTGCCGTTTGTCAAGAAGCTTGCCTGAAGTGATGCTAGGCTTTAGCTTCGCTGAATCAAAATGTAGGGACAGGTCTTTGGACCTGTCCCTACAGCTGTCATAGACAGCATCTCAAAAATTTATATGGTGGATATCCTTCACCATTCTTATGAAGTTAAGAAAGTTGACAGGCTTTGACTTTGCCTCTCGTTTGCCTAAAGGGTCGTCAATTTCAGGCTCTCCCAGAAGAGTATCAAGTGTAGCTCTTATTGATGCAGGCAATGCTTGAAGGTGATAGCCACCTTCTAAAGTAAAGACTAGATGTCCTTGACATAATCTATCAGCTAGAGTCTTTATAATTTCTACCATTCGGGCGAAGCCAGGGACGCTTACTTGCATTAGGGCGATGCTATCAGCCCAATGGGCGTCGTAGCCAGCGGAGACCAGAATAAGCTGTGGCTGGAAACGCTCAGCAACTGGAGCCAGAATATCCTCGAAGACCGCTTGGTATTCCTCGTCTCCCCAGCCGGCGATAAGAGGCACGTTAACGGTAAGTCCTTCGCCGTTCTTAGCTCCAGTTTCATCAACGCTCCCGGTCCCGGGGTAAAAAGGGTATTGGTGGGTGGAGAAATAAAGGACATGGGGGTCAGTATAAAAAGTGTCTTGTGTGCTGTTGCCGTGGTGGACATCGAAATCGACGATGAGGACTTGCTTGATATTGAAGTTTGCCAGGGCATACTTGGTAGCTATGGCTATGTTATTGAATAGACAAAAGCCCATGGCTTGCCAGCAGGTGGCGTGGTGTCCTGGGGGTCTAACTAAAGCGAAGGCGCTATCGACCTGTTTATTCATTACTGCTTCGACTGCGGTTAGGACGCCACCGGCAGCGTAGATAGCTGCTTTATAGGAGCCCGGTGATGTTACGGTATCGGCATCGAGCCAGCCACCGCCTCTTTCAGTTTGATTCTGTATACGAGATATGTATTCTCTGGCGTGTACTGTTGATAGCTCATCCACTGTAGCTGGCCGTGGTGGTAGTAGAGGGAGCTTATCTTTAAGCTGGCTTTCCTCCAGGAGCGACATAGTAGTGACTAGCCTCTGGGCGTTCTCGACATGGGTTCCAGTATCATGCTCTAGATAAACCGGGTCGTAAATCAAGCCGACTCTCATTGTAAGCCTGTCTCCTTTGTAACATTGAGTGGTTAAACTGTAAGTGTCTCCCTATGATACCAGAGCTAGGTAAGGTGGGCAATAATTGAGGTTGTTTAGCCTCTGCAATGATTGTCCAGGGTTGAGCCTCGTGATATACTTGAAAATCAAGGAGGAAGTGGTGTCACTTGACTTGGCTCAGGTAGTAGCTCAGATTGAGGGGATGGTAGCCAGTTTGAAGGCGATGGAGGGGGAAAGGCAAGCTAAACTCGATTTTGCTTTACAGACTCTTCATTCTCCGGCTACTGAGTTCAATCAATTGAGACGGAAGATTGAGTCAAGTAAAACCACTTGGCTGGTAGCTGGTTTAAGGGAGAGCATTGACCTGTGTCAGCCAGTGTTACCTTGTCCTGAGGATTTCATCGTTCTAGCTAGTGATGGTTCTCACATCGATGTAGACCGTCACCACGCTGCCCACTGCTTTCTGATTAATATTGGCATTGCTCAGCTTTGGTATGGTCGAAACCCTGATGCCCGGTTTTCCAGTTTACCATTCCTTTATTTTAGAGATGACGAGGTGGCCGTTTCCTCTCCGGATGGTAGACGAGAAGTAATAGAAGGGCAGCTTCTGGGGATAAAACGGAGCGTTGAAGAATGTCGTTTGTTGGCTGAGCGAGCAGGCGAGCTGGAAGCAGGCTTGCCTGCTGTGGCATTGCTTGACGGCTCACTTATTTTATGGGGCTTAGCCGGGCAAACTTACCTGGATTTTGTCATCCATGAACTCCTGGTGGGTGGCTTTCTGAAGTACCTTGATTTACTAAGGGGACTGAGCCGAAATAGGCAACTGGCCATAGCTAGTTATATTAGCTTTCCCCGCAGCACTGATGTGGTTAATGCATTGCGTTTGGCTATTTGTCCTCACCAGCCTGTGGATTGTGACCATTATTGCTCTGGTAAATTTGAGGGGAGGGAATGTGATGCTGTTGCCGGCTTACTTGACCGTGACCTTTTCAGTCAGCTGTTAGCCCCGGGAGAGCGGTCGGCTATATTCAGCAGTGGCTCTTCGGTGGTAAAGAAGTATTATGGGATTCATAAGGTCAATTTCTTCTATATTAAGCTCGATGGAGAAATAGCCCGAGTGGAAATTCCTCTTTGGGTAGCTGAGGATAAGAAGTTGGTTGAACTGATTCATTCAGCGATTTTAGACCAGTGTCGGCGGGGATTTGGTTATCCAGTTGCCTTAAGTGAATCTCATGAGAAGGCAGTAGTGACTGGCGCTGACCGGGAGCAGTTCTGGAGGTTGGTAGAGCAAACTCTAGCTGAGGATAGAATGTGGCTGGAGAGCTCGGCTAAACGACAAAGCAAGAGAACAAGATGGATTTAGGAACTAAAGTAGCTGAGGTTATCGAAGCCAGCAGCGCTGAGTTAATGGCTCAGTGTTATAAGCTTGACCAAGCGCCTCCTTTAGGCAGTCTGGTGAAAACGAAGGGTGGGTCTTGGGAAACCTATGCTGTTGTTTACAATGTTGAAACTCATAGTCTTGAGCCGGGGCGTCGTGTAGTTGCTCGAGGCGAAGAGATGGGGACGGAGGCGGAAATCTTTCGGGCTAATCCTCAACTGGCTAAGCTTTTGAGCACTGATTTCAGGGCTTTGGTAGTCGGGCATTGCCAAGGGAATGGTTTATATCACTATCTACCACCGAAACCAGCGCCTATTTATAGCTTTGTCTATGTTTGTCAGCTTGAGGAGGTCAAAGCATTTACCCAGTCGCTGGATTTTCTCAGCTTACTCGCTGATGCCAGGTTACCCATCTCGGTAGATGAGGTTATTGCTGCTTGTCTTCGCTATGCCAGTCGAGCTTACCCTGACTCTCAGGCTTTTCTGATTAAAGCTGGGAAGGAACTGGCTTGGCTGTTAAGCAGTGATGCTAGAAGGCTGAACTCGGTTCTCAAGAGGCTTAGACAATGAACGACCACAATCTTGATGAACGAACCCGCCTGGGTGCTATCGTTTCTGGTTCTTTGACCAGAGGTGTGGAGGTAAAATTAGATGCTAGTGTATCGGTGGAGGATATGGCGGTAGGGCGCTATGTGGCTATTGAGGGAGAGAAACGCCGTTTCTTTGGTATGATTACTGACGTTAGCCTGGAAGCTATTGACTCACGGGTGACGATAACGCCGCCGGATATCTCTGACCCTTTTATTGCCCAAGTGGTTGCCGGTACAACCACTTATGGAAAGCTTCGTGTTTTACCTATGCTGACCATTGGCAGTGATGCAGTAAGCATACTTGAGGGACCTCAACCGGCAAAAACGGTGCCGACCCATTTCTCTGAAGTAAAGTTGGCTTCCCAACGGGATGTGGAGCTGGTTTTTGGTGCTGAGGATGATAAGCGGTTTTATGTCGGCACACCTTTGGATATGGAGACCAAGGTGTGCCTCGATGTCTCTGAGTTCGTCAAGCGTTCCAATGGAGTTTTTGGCAAGAGTGGTACGGGAAAGACCTTTCTTACTTGCCTGCTTCTTATTGGAATTCTTCAGAAGCGGGCAGCGGTCAGCTTGGTTTTTGACATGCATAGTGAATATGGTTGGGAGGGGAGGAATGAGAAGGGCTATAAGGTGAAAGGGCTGAAGCAGCTTTTTCCGTCTAAAGTAGCCGTTTTTACTTTGGATGAGGAGAGTTCACGGTGGAGGAAAGTAAGCACTGATTTTGTGGTCAAGATAGGCTATGATGAGATTGAGCCTGAGGATATTGAGTTGCTCCGGCAAACATTAAACCTAACAGAGGCTTCCACTCAAGCGGTGTATCAACTGGCACGGGAGTTCGGCGATAGAAAATGGCTGGAGGCTGTGCTTAATTTAAGTGAAGACAATGGTAAGCAACTTATTTCCAAGCTTAATATTCACGATAGCACCTACCGTAATTTGCGTCGCGGATTGGAAACCTTGCGTCGGTTTCCCTTTTTGGTACCTCATGCTTCAGATAATTCAGTGCAGCGTATTCTAGAGTATTTGGAGCGGGGGATAAATGTCGTCCTCGAGTTTGGCAGGTTTGACGATTTCGCGGCTTATATTTTAGTGGCTAATCTGCTTAGCCGCCGAATCTATGCTCAATATCGGGAGAAGGCGGAAAAGGCGGGGGGGGCAGATATGGCACTACCTCACCCTTTAGTTATCACTATCGAAGAAGCCCACCGTTTTCTTAATCCCGAGCTGTCAGCTCAGACTATCTTCGGCAGGATCGCTCGAGAGATGAGGAAATACAATGTTACTTTGCTGGTGATTGACCAGCGTCCCAGTGGTATTGATGACGAGGTTATGTCGCAGTTGGGGACGAAGATAACCTGTCTTCTGGATAATGAGCGGGATGTTGATAGTGTGTTTACTGGTGTGACAGGTAAAAGTGAATTGAAGTCGGTATTATCAAAATTGGAGACAAAGCAACAAGCGCTCATATTTGGGCATGCTGTGCCTATGCCAGTTGTGATTAAGACTCGTGAATATGGCTCGGCTGAGTCATATAAGGAGCTTGGTTTTCTTGAGGCCGCTGAGCTGAAGAGGAAAGCGGAGAAAGAAATAGAGGATTTGTGGGCAACTTAAAGTTGGTTACTCCTCGTAGAGTTTGTTTGGCAATCCTACCTGTTATTCCGAGCCAAGAATCTAGAGCCTCATTCCCCTTCACAGAGTTTACCCTGAGCGAGATTCTTTGGTCGCTCCACTCTCTTGGAATGATAGCGGCGAGGGGTTCAGGATCAGGGTGATGAGTAAATACTTTCCTCTATATAAACTTGGCTTAGTGCTGGGATACTAAGGGCATTGGGTTTGTAGTTCTTGACATAAGGTTTGACTAAAACGTAATTTGTGCCGAACCACAAGGGCAAGCAGGCGGCTTCATCTATTAACTTTTGCTCGGCTTGCTGATATAAGATAAGTCTGGTGGTGTTATCTGGTTCTACGGCTGCCTGGTCAAGTAGGGCGTCTAATTCTGGATTGGTATAATTACCAGTATTATACTCAGCCCCGGTGTGAAATAGATTATCCAAGAAATTCTGTGGGTCTGGGTAGTCAGCAATCCAACCAAGTATGAATATCTCATCAACTTCTTCTCTCAAGTAATAGGAGAATATCTCTGGCTCAAGTTGTCTCGCGGTTACTTCTACGCCAAGATTATGTTGCCAGTCTTGGATGATGGCTCCTAGATATTCTGTAATATAGCCTCCCCAGCCAGAAACGGTGATGGTAACAGGTGGCAAATTATCAATGCTACCATATTTTGAGCTGGCGATAAGGCTTTTTGCTTTGGCTATATCATAGTCGAGCTGGCGAAGGTTTTCGTTATAGCCGGGCATGCCTGGAGGTAGAATGCCGTCGGCTTTGGTCATCATTCCTTTGAGGGTTAGCTCGATAATTCTCTGTTTATTCACTGCGTGGCAAAAGGCCCGGCGGATATTGACATCGTCAAAAGGTGGCTTTTGGGTATTGAAGCCTATATAGAAAAGACTTAACTCAGGAAATATAGCTAATTCTTTATAGAAAGGACCGTTTTCATCCCTCGCTCGGTCGATATAATCTTGGTAAACGGGAGCCACATCGATTTCACCCATTTCATACATTGCTACAGGCATGCCACCTAGGAGATGAAAGACCACTTGGTTGATCTTGGCAGGCTCTTGATAATGAAGCTCGTTTGGCTCCAGGACCAAAACTTCGCCTGGTTTCCATTCCTTGAGCTTGAAGGGACCAGTTCCGTTTGGCTTACGCCACCATTCCTTGGCTGATTCCACATTAGCTTTATCAACAGCGAAAGCGGTGGGATAAGTCAGCTTGGCCAGGAAGTAGGCTTTAGGGGCGTCGATGGTGACCTTGAGAGTATAATCGTCGATAACTTCGACGCCCCTGATTTCTATCGCTTTCCCTTTTAGCACATCGTCCACACCAACGATGTCACCTAAATAAGTGGCTGCTGTTTGTGAGTAGGTTTCAGGGTTACAGGCTCTTTCCCAAGAATATTTAAAGTCCTGGGCAGTAACCTCTCTGCCATTGTGGAAGCTTACCCCTTGGCGCAAATAGAAGGTGTAGGTTTTGCCATCATTGCTTCTCTGCCAACTTTCAGCGATATCTGGTGCCGGCTTTAGCTCGGTGTCAAGACAGACCAGACCGCTAAAGATTTGCATAACGTAGGTATGGGAGGTCAGCTCGCTGGAAATCGCTGGGTCAAGGGTCATTGGCCCGGTGTCCCAGAGGTTGAGTACCCCCTGTTCTCTGGCGGGAGGGCTAAGGGGTAGTGGTGTTTCTTCTAGCTGGCAACTACCAGTCAGAGGCAGTGTCGCTAGAGCGCAAAGGAGAACACCTAATAGTGTTAATTGCCGAACCTTTTTCATTGGTCTTTGAACCTTAAAGCAGATTCCTGCCTTTCATACTTAAATAGTCTCTATTGCAGACGATAGTATGGTCGAATATTTCGATGCCTGGGATTTTACTAGATTCAACAAGGCGTTTGGGTAGTTTAATGTCATCTTCGGAAGGCATATGTTTGCCTGAGGGATGATTATGGACGAAGATGACACAGTCACAATGTAACAGAATCCTACCCTTTTGCACTCGCCTTAATGAAACTGTCAGGCTAATGGGTTCTTAATATCTATAGTGAAAGTATAATACGACTTGTAGGTCTCAGCAACTGTGGAATTAGCGAGATGAAATCAAGATGGCGTAGTCACAATATACTCCGGTGGGAGAGTTCCAAACCCTGCTGCTTCCTAATTAGTAGCTGATACCCCGACTCAGTATAGAGGCACTAGATGAATCCAAAAGTAGAAGGGCTTTAGAGTCAGTGCGCTATCAACAGTACTTGAGCTTTGGTGTAGGTTATAGGAGACTCTCTTGCTCCTGCTCAACGTTCTTTGCGCTGCTGGCTGAGCCAGTTTTCGGTTGCCACCGGCAACACTATCCCTTAAACATTCAGAAGTTCTCGCCTTGTGCGACAGCCTCGTCATTCTGGTTTCTCACTACCCACGAATAGCTGCAGATCCAGTTACCGCTACCAGTCTGCTTCTTAGAAAGCACCTCTGTCTCCACCTTGATGCTGTCGTATGGGTAGACCGGGGCATTGAACCTTAACTTATCGCTACCCATAAAGGCCATTACATCCTTTATATATCCGGCCTGTATGAGCAAGCCGACGGCTATGGAGAAGGTCAAGAGTCCGGGAACTAACTGAGTCTTCCAACCTGCAGCCTGCGCCGCTTGCTCACTCAGGAACATAGGGTGGGTGTCACCAGTGCTGATAGCATATAGCTCCAGGTCGGTTTTGGTGATTACCCTTGGTTTAGTTACAAACCTATCCCCGACGTCCATTTTCTGGATGGGTTTCTGTGCATCTTGCTCCACATATTCCTTTGCCATATTTTCGGACTCCTTTCTGCTCTTGCTTGGCGTCATTGTATTGTCTCACCGTGCCTATTGTCAAGGCGTGTCTCTCGAATCACAACCCTTCGGCCCCGGCAAAGAGGTTGACACTGCTTCTCGGGGAGGATTACATTCGGGAATACAAATGAGGGAAAGGTGGCATCCTTTGTCTACGAGGCTTAGATTAAGTTTCTCGCTTTTATGCTTAAATAGTCTCTATCGCAGACGATAATATGGTCGAGGACTTCGACGCCCAGGATGTCGCCAGCCTCGACAAGGCGTTTGGTTAGTTTGATGTCATCCTCGGAAGGTTCGGGGTCGCCTGAGGGATGGTTATGGACGAAGATAACCGAGGCAGCACTGGAAGAGATAGCTTCCTTGAATACCTCTCGGGGATGGACAATACTGGAGTCAAGACTGCCAACGGAGATTGTGTGAGTGTTTATTAAGTGATTTCGGGTATCCAGGGAAAGCACTAGGAAATGCTCTTTCTTTTTGCCTTTCAACCGGTTCTTAACCAATTTAATAGCATCTTGCGGAGATTTGACGGTGGATTTCTGGCCTTCGTCGAAGGAGCTTTCTAACCGTTTGCCTAGTTCAGAGGCAGCTTTAATCTGAGCTGCTTTGGCTGGGCCGATGCCTTTTATCTCAGTTAGCTCTTCCAGTGAGGCGGCAGCAATATTCTTAAGATTGCCGAATTTGCTCAGCAGCTTCTGGGCGGTGACCATCACCGATTCGTCTCTGATACCTCGTCCCAGGATTAAGGCTAAAACTTCTTGGGCGGAGAGAGCTTCAATGCCTAGCTTCGACAGCCTCTCCTGAGGACGCTCGGAAAGAGGTAGGTCGTGAACGGTAAAAGATTTTTTCACAGGTTATTCCATTTACCGGTCGCAGCTTTTCCTCGGTAGCAACGCCATGACCATTCTTCTAAACCAAAAGCAATTGCCAGAGCAGCTAGTGTAGCCAGGGCTGATAGTGAACTAACTAGGGCAGGGTGCAGTTCCTTTTTCCCCGTTGGTTCTGCTGGAATTGCTAGTGTTTTTTGCCATAACTTATCAAGCTTATCCTGGTCGAAGCCGTAGACTTCAGTTAGAGCCTCATCGCAGGCATTGCCTTCTTCTAATAAGGTTAGGAGACGAAGTATTCTGTCTTTGCCGTAATTTTGAAGAAGGAATTCGACCAGGCTTTGGCTCTGGGCATAAGAGATATACGCCTCTTCAGGTTTAGCTGAAAACGGGCTGGACAAACTGCGTACTGACATGAGCCTTTTTTCAGAGATTGCCTTTTTGAGCCATAACTGGAGATAGGGGTCAGGTTCACCTTCAGCGTGCATGGCTAGACCTTCATCCAGCCAGGTGGGTAGAGTAGCTCCATAGGGGCTGAAGGTTATCTGATGAGTAACTAAGTGACCTAATTCATGGGCTAAGGCTCTTTTCCCCCAGTCTAGCTGTCTTTGGGAAATGCCAAGGGCGATAATGCTATATTCGGTGAAAGCAACACCGCCTGTCCATTCTCGAGGGAAAATCATAGCGCCTTGCAGGTCTTTAGTATCAGCATAGATATATATGCTGACCTGCTTTTCAAGGTAAGCACCGGTATCTTCGGCTAGCCTTTCCAGCGCTTGTTGGGAAGCAGCCATTAGTTCCTCGGCAAAAGACTGACTACCTTCATACCAGAAAAGACTTAGCTTTCCTGAGGTTAAACTTTGCCACGAATGGCGGAGGTCGTCGAAGCGAATTACATCAGCAGGAGTTACTAGTTTATTCCCGGCTTCATCTTCAATTGTCCACCAGTATTGGACTTTTGCTCCAGGTGGCAGGCTAGCTCGTCTCATATCCCACACCCACTCTGTTTCTACTCGTGTTGCCGGAGTGAAATCAGGCCAAGCTTCGCTAGTGACTTGAGCATAGTTCATTTTATCAGGCTGGTAGTGGAGGCGAATCTTGGTAATATCATTTAGGCTCTCAGCTTTGATATTAAAGACTAGGGCGGAGGGGAAATATATCTCAGCAGTACTGTCAAGTAGTGAGATTTCCTCCTGGGCATGCGTAACGGTTGGAGTAAGGAATAAAACAACAATCAGGACTGCCAGAAGAAATCGTTTAGTCATTTTTCTCTCGTACTTTAGACCGGAGGTAGGCGGTGATAAATTCATCCAAATCTCCATCCAAGACAGCAGCAGTATCGCTGGTTTCATAACCAGTGCGGTGGTCCTTTACCAATCTATAGGGGTGGAGGACATAGCTTCGAATTTGGTTACCCCAGCCAGCTTGAACGTGTTTGCCTTTGAGTTTGGCCTTTTCTGCCTCTTTTTCGGCACGTTCTAATTGAAGAAGGCGAGCATAAAGTACTCTCATAGCACTCTCTTTATTTTGATACTGGGAGCGTTGGCTCTGACAGGTGACTACCAGACCAGTAGGAAGATGAGTTATTCTAACAGCACTGCTTGTCTTTTGCATATGCTGCCCGCCAGGACCGCTTGACCTGAAGGTATCAATTCTCAAGTCATCAAGATTTATCTGGATGTCTACCTCCTCTTCGGCTTCAGGAAGGACTTCAACTAAGATAAATGAAGTATGCCGGGCATGGTCAGCATCGAACGGGGACAGACGAACCAAGCGGTGGACTCCATATTCTGATTTAAGATAGCCATAAGCGTAAGCACCTTTAACCTCCACAGTGGCACTTTTAATACCAGCCTCCTCACTTGGGGAGATATCTAATATTTCGGCCTGATACTTACGCCGTTCTGCCCAGCGTAGGTACATTCTTAGAAGAATCTCAGCCCAGTCCTGAGACTCAATGCCGCCGGCACCAGCATGGAGAGCTAAAATAGCACCTCTGGCATCATACTCGTCACTTAGGATTAATCGAACTTCCAGTTGATCGAGCTGGTTTGCTACCTTTCCTATCTCATGTTGGATTTCTCTTTGAAGGGAAAGGTCGTCCTCCTTAATAGCTAAAGTTACCATATCACGGAGTTCAGTGACTTGTTTCTCTAGCTCACGCCAGGTCTGGACTACGTCTTTAGCCGCTCCTAGTTGACGCATAGTAGATTGTGCCTTAGCTGAGTTGAGCCAAAAATCAGGACGAGTAGTTTCAGTCTCTAACCTAACGATTTCCTTTTCTTTGCTGGGAATGTCAAAGATGCACCATTATGTCTGAGATTCGGCGGTGCAGAGCTTCTAGTTTTTCCTTTTCCTCTTGCATACTGACTCCTATTTGCTACATTTTGGGTTAGACTTAAGTGAACAATCTTGGTTGATGGCTCTGGTTTGGTCCAGTTGTAGCTATTGATTTACCACCAGCAGCGAGATGGGCTAATCGAGAAGGCTCAGGAAGCCGATAGCCGCGACAGCACCTCATTACCCAGTATATAGCCGTGGGAAGGTCAATTTTGTGACCAATAGAAATGTAAATTGGGCTTACCTCAGACTTGGTTCTAAGAGCAGCGCCAATAACTTCGTTATCGTCAATAAGCTCAGCGTAGCTGCCAGCTTTGGCAGCGGGTGGTTCATGCTGGCCACAGAATCGGGACTTAGCACAACCTATTGTAGGCATGTCAAGGAGAAGACCTAAGTGTGAGGCAAGACCAAAGCGTCTTGGATGAGCAATTCCTTGACCATCTACCAAGATGAAGTCAGGGTCTGTAGACAGCTTCTGGCAAGCAGCTAAGATTAGGGGAGCTTCCCTAAAGGATAGAAGACCGGGTATATAGGGGAAAGTCACTTTCTCCTCAACTACCTTGGCTTCGGTGATGTCAAACTCAGGATAGCTAAGTACAACTGCTGCCCCACGGGCAATCCCTGTCGAATTTGGTGCCGATATATCAACACCGGCGATAAAGCGAGGGTTAATGACTTCGCTTTTCTGTGATACTCGGCTTGCCAAGTCTCGCTGGATTTGTTTAGCTTGAACAACGCTTACCTGCCAGTCATGTAAGTGGTGTATTTTCACATTTATGATTATAATGACTATATTCTTTGGTGGCAAGCTTTCTTTTTATAAGGCAAAGGCTATGTATCACCAAATTATGATGAGACAATGTTATTGACAGGTGCAGTAGCTTGGAGCATAATAGCCAATAAAAAATTATGGAGGATTTAACTTAAGCGGGGAGTTATGGTAAAGATAAGATTACGTCGAGTAGGTGCTAAAAATAGGCCAATGTATCGAGTAGTAGTGGCTGATGCCCGGTCACCGCGTGATGGTGCCTTCATCGAGGTTATCGGGCATTATAATCCATTAACCGAGCCAGAAAGCTTCGCTATTGATGGGGGAAAGGCGTTAAAGTGGCTTGGGTACGGAGCTCAGCCAACAGATACTGTAGCTAGGTTACTTTCTAAATCAGGGGTTATGGACAAATTTAAGCCAAGCTCAGCAAGGAGGTCAAAACCAACGAAATCAAAAACCACAACCAAGAAGTCAAGAACCACAACCAAAACTGAATCAACTACTGAGGAGACATCATAATGAAGGAGCTAGTAGAATATATCGCCAAATCCATTGTTAGTGTACCTGATGATGTAAAGGTTACTGAAGAGGCTGATGGAGACATAGTGGTAGTTAAGTTGGAAGTTGCTGCAGATGACAAAGGGAGAGTTATCGGTAGGCAAGGCCGAGTTGCTGAGGCAATGCGTACTCTGCTTCGGGTGATGGCAACTAAAGAAGGTACTCGGGTTAGACTTGAAATAGTGTAATCAGGCTATTTACTCGACAAAAGTCTGTAATTTAGTTATTTTCAACTTCTGTAATCTCAATACTAGTGTCCAGTTAAGTTAGCTGCTTTCAGTTATGGACCTAGTTTTGGTTTGCGGCGTCTCGTTCCAGCCACTTTAAGCCGTATGAGGGAACGACGAAGAGCAGCCTCAGCTCGGGCAGTGTCGATTTCTGATGGTCGAGTTTTGAGTCTTTCTTCAGCCCGGTGCTTAGCTTCTTCAGCTCGGGCGATATCGATCTCTTCAGCACGCTCACAGGCATCAGCTAGAACTATAACTTTATCAGGGCGTACTTCGAGGAAACCACCAGTAATAGTCATATATGTTTCTTCGCTATCTTTTCTGACGAGCAGTTCTCCAGGTTGAAGCATAGTCATTAAAGGAGCATGGTGAGGCAAGATACCTAGCTGCCCCTCAATGCCTGGAGCAACTACTAAGTTAACATCATCAACGAAAACTTGACGCTCCGCAGTTGTAATCTCAAGCCTTAGAGTTGCCATCATCCTTCCTCAAGGCTCTTGGCTTTGGCTACTGCCTCATCGATGGTTCCTACCATGTAGAAAGCTGCCTCAGGAAGTTGGTCATGCTTTCCTTCTAGAATCTCTTTGAAACCACGGACTGTCTCTTTAACAGGGACATATTTGCCCTCAGTACCAGTGAAGGCTTCAGCGACAAACATGGGCTGGGAGAGAAATCTCTGAATACGGCGGGCCCTAGATACAGTGACTTTGTCCTCATCGCTTAGTTCCTCCATGCCCAATATAGCGATGATGTCCTGGAGGTCTTTGTAACGCTGCAGCACTCGTTGTATTCCTCGGGCGACCTGGTAGTGGTCTTCGCCAATGATTTGAGGGTTGAGAATGCGCGAGCTAGAGGCTAGGGGGTCAGCAGCCGGGTAGATACCGAGTTCAGCAATAGAGCGTTCCAGAGAAATAACAGCATCGAGGTGACCAAATGTGGTTACTATTCCTGGGTCTGTGTAGTCATCAGCTGGGACATAGATAGCTTGAAAGGAAGTGATGGAACCTCTCTTGGTGGAGGTAATCCTTTCTTCCAACTCACCAACATCAGTAGCTAGTGTAGGTTGATAGCCTACGGCTGAAGGCATACGGCCTAGAAGAGCTGAGACCTCCATATTGGCGAGGATATAACGATAAATATTGTCGATAAACAGAAGGACATCCTGTCCTTCTGTTTCACGGAAATATTCTGCCATAGTTACCCCGGTTAAACCTACTCGGGCTCGCACTCCTGGTGGCTCATTCATCTGCCCAAAAACTAGCATGGTTTTGTCTAAAACTCCGGATCGTCTCATTTCTAGCCACAGGTCGTTGCCTTCCCGAGACCTTTCGCCAACACCGGCAAAGACAGAGAAGCCACCATGCGCTGTGGCAATGTTGTGAATCAGTTCCATTATGATAACTGTTTTACCTACTCCAGCGCCGCCGTAAGCTCCAATCTTACCACCTTTGGTAAAAGGAGTAATCAAGTCAATTACTTTGAGACCTGTTTCCAGCATTTGAGTGGTTGTTTCTTGTTCTTCTAGTGGGGGTGGGGGGCGGTGGATTGGAAGAGTCTCCTCAGCTTCTACAGGTCCAAGGTCATCCAAAGGTTCACCAAAGACATTAAATAACCGACCCAAAGTGGCTTTTCCTACAGGCACGGTTACTGGTGCCCCGGTGTCAATTGCCTCGGCTTCTCTTTCTAGCCCATCAGTAGGACATAAAGCTAAGCAGCGTACCCAATTATTGCCTATGTGGTGCTGAACTTCGAGAATCATTTTGTTGCCATCTTGATTAATCTCGATGGCATTGTAGATTGCTGGTAGTTCCTCTTGGGGGAATTCAATATCAACTACTGTCCCGATTATTTGAATCACTTTACCTTTTGCCAAAATTTCACCTCCTCTAGTGTAGGACTTCAACGCCTCCGATAATATCAAGGAGTTCTTTGGTAATCATCTCTTGACGGGCTTTATTTAGAGTTAAAGTTAATTCTTCGATAACCTCGTTAGCATTGTCAGTGGCGTTTCGCATAGCTACCATTCGGGCTGATTGCTCGCTGGCAATAGCCTCGAGGATAGCGTGGTAGACTTTCATCTCCACAAAGCGGGGCAAAAGCTCTCCTAGAACGGATTTAGGATCAGGCTCATAGATATATTCTGCAGTTTCTGTCTTGGGTATTATTGCTGGCTCTATGGGAAGCAGCGGCTCTAACGTTGGATTTTGGGCCATCGTGGTGACGAACCGAGAGTAAGCTAAATACACCAGGTCAGCATAACCGCTGGTGTAGTCATCAATAATGATGTGAGAAATGGGCAGCGTCTCCAACAATGTGGGACGATCGCCAATATTAGTAAACTCAGCCCGAATGTCACGTTGGTAGCGCCTCATAAAATCTCGTCCCTTGCGCCCAACTGTAACAAAAGTAACTGGCACACTTTGTTCGACGATGAAGTTAGCTGCAAAGCGATTCATGTTGGCATTGAGCCCGCCACAGAGTCCTCTGTCTGAAGTAATGTGAACCACAGCTACTCTGCTTACTTCTCTTCTCTCCAACAAAGGGTGTATGGTGCCATTTCCGCCGGGCTCGGCAGCGAGGTCAGCAATTACTTGGCTTATTTTTTCACTATAGGGTCGTCCAGCCATGGCCTGCTCTTGGGCTCGTTTCATCTTAGCAGTAGCAATCATTTCCATTGCCTTGGTGATTTTGGCTGTGCTCTGAACACTACGAATACGCCGGCGGAGAAGCCGTGGACTAATCAATTCTTCTTTCCCTTAATAAGTTGCACTTTGTTTAAACTCCGATATTGCTGACTTCAAAGTCTCTTCTGTCTCTGGTTTAAGTTCTTTCTCGGTTGCAATGCGCTGTCCTATTTTAGGGTGATTGGTTTCAATGAAGTGGTGAAAGCTCTGCTCAAAGGCAGCGATTTTTTCTACTGGCACATCGTCTAGATAGCCGTTGGTGGCAGCATAAATAATGGTTACTTCTTTATCTAATGGCATTGGGGTATATTGAGGTTGTTTCAATATTTCGGTGATGCGTTGTCCGCGCTCTAGTTGAGCTCGGGTAGCTTTATCTAAGTCAGCAGTGCCGAACTGAGCGAAGGTAGCCAGTTCACGGTATTGAGCCATGTCCAACCTTAATTTGCCAGCTACCTGTCTCATGGCCTTGGTTTGGGCATTGCCACCAACTCGAGATACTGATAGGCCGGCGTTTAATGCTGGACGAACACCACTATTGAATAAGTCTGTCTCGAGGTAAATCTGCCCGTCAGTAATAGAAATAACATTGGTTGGGATATAGGCAGCTAAATCACCAGCTTGGATTTCTATGATAGGCAGAGCAGTAAGGGAACCTCCACCATGTTCGGGAGCTAATTTAGCGGCTCGCTCCAAGAGTCGGCTGTGAAGGTAGAAAACATCACCGGGATAAGCTTCTCGACCTGGTGGGCGTCTAAGTATCAGGGATATCTGACGGTAGGCCCAGGCATGCCTAGTTAAGTCGTCATAGATAATTAGTACGTCTTTCCCTTGCTCCATGAATTCTTCACCAATGGCACAGCCGGTGTAAGGGGCTAGATATTGCAAAGGTGCTGGATCAGAGGCATTAGCCATAACCACTATGGTGTGTTCCATAGCTCCATACTTTTTAAAGATGTCTATTGTTTGTGCCACCTTGGATGTTTTTTGTCCGATAGCYACATARATRCAGATAAGGTCACCGCCTTTCTGGCTGATGATAGTATCGATGGCRATTGCTGATTTGCCTATAGACCGGTCACTRATAATAAGTTCACGCTGGCCTCGCCCGATRGGAATCAGGCTGTCTATTATCTTTATGCCGGTATGTACTGGAGTATTTACTGGCTGTCTCATTACAACATTGGGCGCAACTCGTTCTACAGGTCTAGTCTTKGTCGYTTTRATTGKCCCCATSYYRTCTARGGGGWTACCTATTGGGTCGACTACGCGTCCTATGAGCTCATCACCTACAGGTACCTCAACTACTCTTCCAGTGCAGCGGACTTCATCTCCTTCTTTAATATGGCTACAGTCACCGAGAATAACAGCAGCGACATTATCCTCCTCTAAGTTGAGAGCTAACCCCATAATGCCATTGGGAAATTCCACTAGTTCATTGTACCTGGCACTGCGGAGTCCGTGAATTCGGGCAACGCCATCGCCTACCTCGACTACTGTTCCCACGTCTATCATGGTGACAGTGGCACCGAAATGTTCTATTTGCTCTTTAATTACTGAAACTATATCTCGTTTCTCAGTTGTCACGCTGCTCACCCCCTTTGTGAGTAGTTATCTTCTGGTTTCAACCAGGCTTTTCTTCATTATCTCTAATTTGTTATGAATGCTGCCATCAATAAGGCTATCGTTAATTCTAGCGACAACGCCACCTAGAATATTAGGGTCGACTTGAAGGCTAACGCTGACTTTCTTTCCGACTATTGCTTCAAGATGGTGGCTGAGCCTTTCCTTATCCGCGTCATCAAGCGGAATGGCAGTAATTACTTCGGCATGTCTAATTCCGTAGTAATCGTCTAGTAAATGTTCATATTCATCAGCAATCTGGCCAGCGCTTTTTAGCCTACCTTTGGCGATGAGAAGGTAAGCAAGATTCAAAGCCAACGGATTTATTTTACCTAATCTTTCTTGCGCAAGCTTTGCTTTCAGTTCAAATGGTAATTTAGGATTTTCCACCAAGGCTGCAAATTCGAGGTCTTGCATTAACTCAGCAATTTCTCTCAGGTCAGGCCGCCATTCTTGTAGCTCATTCTTTTCTTGAGCTATCCTGAAAGCAGCCTGAGCATAACGCTTAGCAAAAGTTGTTGTTGGCATTGACCGTTAACCTTCTAACTTTGCTTAAATGTGGTGTTCTCTTCTAGCACTTCACCAATAAGCTTGCGATGTTTTTCTCTGTCTAACGTTTCGTTAATCACCTTTTCTGCAGCCAAAATGGCTATATCTACGAATTCTTGGCGTAGCTCCTCAATGGTTTTGTCCCGGTCTCGCTGTATTTCGGTGCGTGCCTTGGCCATCAAGGACTCAGCTTCTTGGCGTGCTCCTTCCTTGGCTTCTTCTTTTAGCCTTTCTCCTATTTGAGTTGCCTGAGCTATTATGGCTTGCCCCTCTTTGCGGGCCGTTTCCAAATGGGCTTTAATTTGCTCCTCGCTGTGTGCCGCCTGTTCTTTGATCTGTTCGGCTTGTTCCATACTGTCTTTTATCTTAGCCTGCCTCTCATCGAGCATCTTAAGCACCGGTTTATATAGGAATATGCCCAGTAAAGTAAATAGAATGACGAAGTTTATGACAAATGCCAATAACAACGGTAGATTGATTCCAATACCTTCCATATCACCTCGTTAGTTTTATTGTAGTGTTAACTTCAGGCTGCTGTCGATAATATAAATAGACCAATAATAAAGGCGGTGACAATAAGCCCGGCGAATACAATACCGCCAATTATAATTGCCCCGACAATGAAGCTTAGTGAAGTTGGTAGGTTACCATTTTCCATCGATCATTCCTTCCTATAATGCTATCTATACTACTATGGCTAGAATTATGGCCACTATTAGGGCATAGATTCCAATGGCTTCAGCTAGAGCACCAATCAAAATCATATTGGTTAAGATTGGCCCTCTGGCTTCAGGGTTACGTCCTAGTGCTTGCATAGCACCAAAGCCGATTAGCCCTAGGCCTAGTCCTGGGCCTAGAAACCCTAGCCCAGCAGCCAACCCCACCGCCAACATCTTCATCGCTTCTGGTGTCATTTACCTTCCTCCTTTCAAGTCGTTTGTTCTTCTTCAGCATGAGGAGCTAAAGCGATAATGCCAAATACTAGTGTTAATCCAGCAAAGATGAGAGCCTGGATAAAACCGATGAGCAGTTCTAACCCGTAGAAGGGGATGGTGGCTATTAGTGGAACTAAGAAGCAGACAACCAGTAGCAGTATTTCACCAGCAGTCATGTTGCCAAAGAGACGGAAAGTGAAGCTAACAATTCGTATAAGGTGGCTGAATACCTCTAGCGTGCCTACAAACAGGTTGATGAATCCGAGCATGAGCCCGCTGATAGCAGGGCGAATCTTTCCTTTAGCCAAGCTTGTGATGCCATCACGCAATTGACCAAAGTTAAAAAAGGTATTGAGGTAACGGAGAAAGCCTAATGAGCGTAGCCCCCAATATTCAACGAAGATGAAGGACATTAAGGCAATAGAGAGTGGTAGATTGATATCAGTATTTGCTGCTCGGAATAGCGGTACAAAAGTACCATCATTCTCGGCAATGCCTATGGTGCCATAAAAAGGCAAAAGAGCTAGGTAAGCATTGATTAAAACATAAAGAAAGATAGTGGCCACTACTGGGAAAAGGGTGCGAGCCTGTTTCTTGCCGGCTGCACCTTCAACAAAGTTTAGCAGCATCTCTACGACCATCTCAGCTAAACCTTGGAGACGTCCTGGGATAAGCTTCATCTTGCGAGTACAGGCGTAAAACAAGGTGACTAATACAATTATAGTAAGCCAGGAAGCAATAAGGGTATTGGTGATGGTAAAGCCAGCAATATGGAATATACCTTCGGGAGGGAGTTCGACGTGAGGTTTGGGAAGCTGAAGGATGCTAGGCGCTTCAATGTTTAGCAGAGCTGAGCCCAATGGTCCGCTGATTAAGCCGATAACGAGGAGAGTGAGAAGGAAAATAGAAGATAAGATTAGAATTTTGGTGGAGCAACCACAGCCCATTCTTTGCATGGAGTTTATTTTTTATCCTTTTGTGTCTCTTTTTGCTCAGTGTAGAATCGGTGAAGCATACGATAAAGACCATAAAAGGCAGCCACTGTTCCCACGCCGAATCCAACAAGGGTAAATAGGGGGTGGCTATCAAATTTATCTGGGCGGTCAAGCCAATAGCCAATCCCAGTTGGTATTACTATGCTTAAAGCTACATACCAACCAACATTAAAGAGAAACCAGAGAGGCTTTACCCATTCTCTTGATGTTGGTTTTTTGGTCTTAATCTGTTGTACCGTGTCGTGTGTTTTCTTTTGACTCAAGGTTGTGTACCAATTCGGTAATCCGTCTTCTTTAAGAATTACGGCTTTCGGAGCGAGACCATTTTTAAAACCGATAAACAGGTACTTTCTGTCTTCCCACTCACTTCTGACTGAAAAGCTTAGCGAAATCTCCATCGAAGTCATTAAGGAAACCATGCAAATCTAGTATGTCGTCAGCGCTGATTATGCTGGCTTGAGCAAATTTAACTAACTCTGCTTTGGTAAGGTCAGTGACGATCTCTGGTGGTTTACCTTCCTTGATAACAGCAGCAACTAAAGCTTGGCTGTGGCAAGCTGGGCAGGAGACATTTAGAAACCACATATCATCGCGGTGCCCCAGAACCTTAATGTTATTTATATCGTAATGTTCTCCGCAAACGCCGCACTTCATTGTGGACATTAACTTCTTGATAAAACGCTCATTCATAGTATTAGCATGCTTATTTAAGATTTGTGCTTACCAAGGTCATCCAAGTCAAGGGTATTAATAAAATCATAGAAAGCTGACAGTTTTTTCAATTCTTGTTCATCAACCTTGCCCTTGGCTCCTGGTTTATCAGCATCTTTATCTTGAGGGACAGGTTTTCCTGTTTCTCGGTCAAGTATAATGCCAGCTTTATCCAAAACTGATTCCTCAACATATATTGGTGCTGTTACTCTTACTGCTAAGGCAATCGCATCACTGGGACGGGAGTCAATCTCTACTTGCTTGCTATCAACATTAAGGATGATTTTAGCGTAGAAGGTATCATTGTGAAGCTCGTTGACTACAATACGATTAACTGAAGCCCCCAAAGTGATAATTACAGAATCTAGCAAGTCATGAGTCAAAGGGCGGGCTATAGCCACATTTTGCAGCTTTACTGATATAGCATCTGCCTCTGCTGGACCGATCCAGATAGGTAAGTAACGGTCTGACTCTTTCTCTTTTAAGATCACCACATGCTGATAATTCATCAGGCTTACTCGAATGCTGTCAATCGTCATCTCTATCATGATTGTCCCTCCCCATTTGTTGCCACAAAAATCATTGTACTCTATCAGATTTTAGCTGTCAATTTGTTTTAATGAGGCTCTTTTCATAAAATATCGGGAGGGCTTGCTTAAGCACGGTGAAAGATTGGAGATGTTTTGAAAGCGTTATTGCAGCGGGTCACTGAAGCTTCGGTAAGCGTAGGTAACGAGGTAGTTGGGAGAATTGGCCAGGGGCTGGTTGTCTTTGTTGGCATAGCTCAGGAAGATACGGAGAGGGATGCTAATTATTTAGCTGATAAAATAGTTAATCTTCGTATCTTTGCTGATGAAGCCAGTAAATTTAATCTTTCAGCGCTAGAAACCGGGGGCGAGATTCTAATTGTCAGCCAGTTTACTCTTCTAGCTGATGCACGGAAGGGGCGACGGCCTAGTTTTGCTGAGGCAGCATCACCGGAGCAGGCTGAAGTTTTGTTCACCCTTTTTGTTGACCGCGTGCGTGATACTGGGCTCAAGGTGGAGACGGGACGCTTTCAACAGCATATGTCGGTGGAAATCCACAATGATGGGCCGGTTACTATAGCATTGGATAGTAAGGAAAAGCTTGCTTGATTTTCAATCAATTGCGTTCGCAACCTATTGCAACTTTTACCTAATTTGTGTTATATTTTGTTTGGAATGAGTTGTGGTCAGGCACTTCAGGAAAAGGGGTATCGGTTAACACCACAGCGGATGATGGTGGTTGAGGCTCTGCATGGTGCTGATAAGCATGTTAGCGCTGAGGAGATTTATGCTCAGGTTCGGGCTAAGTATCCTTATGCTAATATTTCCACGATTTATCGAACGCTGGAATTATTAAAGGATCTTGGTCTAGTTAGCGAGATTGCTTTAGGAGATGGGCGTGTCCGTTATCATCCGGCAGAAAAGGGGCATCACCATCATCTTGTGTGTCAGAAGTGCGGCAAGATAACTGATTTGCCTGAGTCTATGTTGTCTCCTTTAGAAGAAAGGTTACTTCATGATTACCAGTTCAAGGCTGATTTGAGACATCTGGCTATTTTTGGTCTATGTGCTGAGTGTCACAAGTAGGTTAGAGGAGCTATGCATGATGGTTTAGTAAAGAAATATTCTAGCAGCTTTTATTTTTAGTCAGTAATGCAGTTAGTTGCAGTTGCGCTTTGTTGATGAAAATTTGGTTTAAAGGAGGGTTTGATGCATATTCCTGATGGTTTTGTTAGTACACCGGTAGCAGCGGTTGGTTGTGTTGTCGCTGCTGGTTGTATAGCCTATGCTGTCAAGGCAACGAATAAAAAGATGGGGGAGAGACAAATCCCGCTAATGGGAGTATTGGCTGCCTTTATTTTTGCTGCTCAGATGCTTAATTTCCCTATAGCTGGCGGCACATCGGGGCATCTTATTGGGGCTACTTTGGCTGCTATCTTGCTAGGCCCCTGGGCGGGAGTGCTGATAATGACCTGTGTGCTGGGCGTGCAGTGCCTAGTTTTTCAGGATGGAGGGCTTTTCGCCTTAGGGGCTAATATCTTTAATATGGGTATTGTCGCTAGCTTTATCGGTTATTATGTTTATCGAGGTGGTGCTTCGCTTTTCGGTGGCCGGAGGCCAGGAAAACTGGTCGGCGGGGGTTTAGCTGCTTGGTCCTCAGTGTTGATAGCGTCTATTGCCTGTGCCTTTGAGCTAGGAGTCTCAGGCACTGTGCCACTGGGCGTCGCTTTGCCAGCGATGGTAGGTGTTCATGCCCTAATTGGTATCGGTGAGGGTTTGATAACTGCAGCAGTGCTCGGCTTAGTGCTGGCTACTAGAGCTGACCTGCTGGAATTGCAAAAGGCTTAAAGGAGGTCAGATTGGAAATGAAGTTTAAATGGTGGCATGGCGCTTTGACCTTAGCCTTATTTTTGGCTATATTATCTCCTTTGGCATCCTCATCTCCCGATGGCCTGGAGAGGGTGGCTGAGGATAAAGGGTTTATTGAGACAGCCCTTGATGCTCCCTATGAAATTATTCCCGACTATGTGATGCCAGGGGTAGTGAGTGAGGCTGTGGCAACAATTCTGGCGGGGATAGTAGGTGCTCTTATACTTTTTGGTATTGGTTATGGATTAGCGCGGCTATTGAAGGCAAAAGGTGAAGCATAGCTTTATTGACCAATATAGTGGCTTAGACAGCCTTATCCATAGGCTTGACCCGCGAACCAAGTTTATTACTAGCCTGGCTTTCATCGTGGCTGTGGTGCTGACGCCGGCCAGCAATTGGCGAGTTTTTGCCTTTTACTTCTGTCTTATTGCTGTCTTACTCGTCATTTCCAAGTTGCCACCTCTTTATGTTTTGAAGAGGTCTTTAGTAATTTTTCCCTTTGTTTTGATGATTGCCATTTTCATTCCCTTTTTCAAGCAGGGTGAGGTAGCTGGTAGCTATAACATCTGGTTATGGCAGGTCTCGGTAACTTACAGTGGCTTGCTCATTCTGGCAAACGTAGTGGTGAAAGCCTGGCTTTGTATTTTAAGTCTGATTTTGCTGTCATCGGCAACGAAGCTTGCTGACCTGTTAAAAGGCTTGAAGCAATTGGGTGTACCACGGGTGATAATATTGATTCTTTCTTTTATGTACCGCTATGTTTTTGTTCTGGTAGACGAGGTGATGCGAATGCGGCAGGCACGGGATAGCCGCAACTTTGGTGGTAATCGGTTATATCAGTTAAGAACCATCGGCAATATGGTTGGCACTTTGTTTATTCGGAGTTATGAGCGGGGTGAAAGGGTTTATGTTGCCATGTTATCGCGGGGTTTTGATGGTGAGGTTCGCACATTGCACAAATTGAGTTTTAGACAAGTTGACGCCTATTTCAGCACAACTTTTTGTCTTATACTCATTTTACCTGGTATTGTTTGGTGGTAGCTCAAGAGATTATGGATAAAGCTGTAGATATTGAAGGTCTTTCCTTTACCTATCCAGATGGACATCAGGGACTCAAGAATATCGATTTGGTTGTCTATCGTGGTGAGGCGGTAGCGGTGATTGGTCCCAATGGTGCTGGTAAGTCAACGCTTTTACTTCATCTTAATGGAATCCTCCGTGGTAATAGTGTAGTGAAAGTTTTCGGGTTGCCTGTTGAAGAAAAAAACTTGAAGGAAATAAGAAGAAAAGTCGGTCTGATATTTCAGGATCCAGAAGACCAGCTTTTCTCCCTGACTGTATTTGATGATGTTGCCTTTGGTCCTATAAATATGGGCTATTCTGAGCCAGAAGTGAAGCAGCGTGTGACTCAAGCTCTGGAGTGGGTGGGGATGAATGGCTATGAGCAGCGCTCGCCCCACCATCTCAGTATTGGTGAGAAGAAACGGATTGCCATCGCTACTGTCCTGTCCCTAAATCCGGAGCTTTTGGTTCTTGATGAACCTACCAGTAATCTTGACCCGAGGAGCAAGTGGTCTTTATTCGAACTGTTAAGGCAACTTCCGGTGACTAAAATCGTTGCTGCTCATGACTTGGAGTTGGTAAGGGCTCTATGCCAGCGAACTGTGGTGATGGATGAAGGAAAGATAGTGGCTGGCGGTAGCACTGAAAGCATTTTGAGTGATGTTCCCTTACTCAGGGCTCACGGTCTGGCACCATGCCTAGATTGAGCTTCGTTGGGTTCCTTCACTTTGTTTGGGCCAGGTCTCGCAAAGGTGGTTCTTGTCATCGCAAGCGAAGCGGAGCAATCTGATTGAAAATCTGGAGTTTATGTGGTTAACTGTAGAATCCTTGGATTGAGGTTGAAAGTCATGTGAGGGAGTATATGCGATGGACGAAGCTGAGAAGGAGAAACTTAGAATATTATTAGGCTATTGGATTGAACATAATAGAGAGCACGGTGAGGAATTCAAGGAGTGGGCGGAGAAATCCAGGGACCTTGGGGAGGCTATGGTTTGCGAAGATTTGTTGGATGCAGTTCAACATATGGACAAAGCTAATGAATTCCTGCTGAGAGCCTTGAGGAGACTAAGAGGATAGAAACTTTAAAGTCGTTGTGATAGCACCGAAAGCATTTTGAGTGATGTCCTTTGCTTGGGGCCCATGCCGACGTATGGATAGCCCCGGAGGTTTCACCATTTCTGATCCTTGGTGCTATTGTTTCGGGAAGCATTGGGACACTGATAGCACATGGGGCTACCCAAATAATAAAAGCAGACTAGTCTAGTTAGAATTCAAGCAGTAAGCTCCAAGCTGATATCTAGGGCTTTTGAGGAATGGGTAAGAGCTCCTATTGAGATAAGGTCAACGCCAGTTTCAGCGATGGCTCGAACTTTACCTAAAGTGATACCGCCAGAAGCTTCGATTAGAGCTCGACCTTTGATTAACTGGACAGCCTGACGCATGTTATCAAGGTCCATATTATCCAGCATGATGATATCAGCTTCGGCTTCAGCAGCTTCAACAGCTTCCTGTGGAGTTTTAACCTCCACCTCGATTTTTAGCTTAGGGGAGGCTTTGTGGCGGGCTCTAACTATAATTTCCTTTAGATTTAGTCCTTGGCTACGAAGTGCTGCTAGGTGGTTATCCTTAATCAGAACAGCTTCTCCTAGGTGCATGCGGTGATTTTTGCCTCCACCAACTCGAACAGCATATTTTTCTAATGCTCTTGAGCCTGGTATAGTCTTTCTAGTATCAGTGATTTGGGTAGGTAGTCCTTTGACAGCTCTTACATAGCAGGCTGTCTCTGATGCGATACCACTAAGGTGCTGTAAGAAATTCAAGGCTACTCGCTCGGCTTTTAGTATGCTGGCAACCTTCCCTTCTGCTTTAGCTATTATATCCCCAGGCTTGATATTAGCTCCATCCTCGATAAGTATGTCTATCTTTAATTCGGGGTCGACTTTGAGGAAAACTTGCTTGGCGGCTTCGGTTCCAGCTATGATTCCTTTTGCCTTAGCTAGGATCGAGGCCTTCCCTCTCTGATCGTCAGGTATCAGTGCCTCAGTAGTAACATCTCCCTGGCCGAGGTCTTCAGCTAGAGCTTGGTCGATAAGCTGTTCAGTTTGCCTGTTCGATAGTTTCATCTCCTTACCCTGATTCTACCAGACATTAGGCAAATTACAAATAATTTCCCAGCGTTTCTGTATCTAGTATGAGCCTTTGAGACAAGGCTTCACGGGAACTTATTGGAATAGCCGGGCTCACTTCCAGTGAGTAACATATATAAACGATCAGTATTGTCAGTTGCCTGAATAAGTACCAATGATGTGCCAAACCCTCTCGGAACTCATTTAAGAGTCTGCCATATTCTATGTGGCATTCCATCTCATTTTAGCTAGATGTATAATTTTCCTACAGTTTATCTTATACTACGGAGGTATAGCGAAATCTGGAGGTTTCGATATGAAAATATCCAGTCTAGATAGAGTCAAAAAGGTGGATCCGAGTATGGAAGGTGCGGAAGGCATCTATAAGCAGGTTCCTATATCAAAAAATGATGGCTCTCCATCATTTTGCTTTCGTGTATTTACTTTTGAGCCCGGCGGCCATACCCCCTTTCACCGACATCCAAGTGAACATCTGAATTATATAATTGAAGGTAATGGTACCATAGTTACGGAAAGTGGTGAAGAGCGTGCAATCAAAAAAGGCGATTTCGCTCTTATCTTCCCTGACGAAAAACACCAGTTTAAGAACAAATCGACAAGCGAGCCCATGATCATGATTTGCGCAGTTCCCAAGGAGTACGAATGAACCTGGACTTGATTGACAACCCCCTCTCTAAAGCCGTAGTTAAATTCTGCAACCACAAGGGTTTAGCTGCTGTGACTATTTAAACTCATTCTTAGATAGCATTGTAAGCATGACAGCTGCTATCCCCATGACCTGCCCTCCCAAATTAAGGACTGCAAAAAGAGACCCAGCGAGTGCTAACCCCCACTTTTTCCTCTGCGCTGCATAGGCGCCGCCCACTATAGCCAATATCCCGGCAATAACTAATAGGACTACAACTGATGGCCCAAATAGTGACCACCAACTTGGCTCCAACCTGATTATTAAACCTTGAATCAAACCGGAAGCGCCAGAAACTATGTCCAGAATTGCAGCAGCTGTCGGCTTCCACGTTCTTTCCACTTGTTACCTCCTTACTCTAATTCTTCTAGGTTTAGCCAATTATGTGTGGTCAAGTATCTCCCAGTTTTTCCCATGGTAAACGTATGAAGCATTGTTTGTCTAGTGAGCTAGTTCCTAGCCAAGTTAGTTTATAGTTCTTAAACCATGTTGTACACTTGGAGAAGTGCTTCAAATGCATTTCTACTGCATCTTAGTGTTTCACTAGCCTAGAATTGCAAACCTCTTAACAAGCTTAGCCTGTTCCTACGAAATTTATTATTAACTTCGCTGTCAGTTGTGCACTTCAACAACGCATGCGAAAAAATCAGACCTGTGTTTCATACTATCGCCAATTATCGTTGACCATCGCCTAAACAGGCAATGCAATCAAACCCAGTCATAAGCAACAAGTCTAATAGCCTCAATATAGTCACACTGTCGGGGGGGGCAGCGGTTGGCAATGTCACTACTCTTTGCTCTTACCAGTAGTTACCTGGAGCTCTTTCAGCCTGTACCGGTTTCTAAACCCTACAAATACAATAATAGCTAGTGAGTAGAAGATTAGCATTGCTGACCCCTCGAATAGCCAGATAAGCAGGGGCAGGAAAGGAGCGACAATGCAGATCATTGAGAAGATACGGCGGGTAAAGAACAAAGCAATACCCATTAGCCCTAAGATGATAGCCATTGCCTCAGGTGCTAGAACAAAAAAAATACCCATGATGGTGGCTACGCCTTGACCGCCTCTGAAGCCAATGTAGATGGGAAAGCAATGGCCAAGTATAGCGGCAAAGCCAGCTCCCAACAACCAGGGTTGGGAAACGCCCAGAGTCTGGGCAATAAGTATAGCGGCGACTCCTTTTGCCATATCCGCTAGCGAGACAACAGTGCCTTCCAAAAGGCCAATTTGCCGAAAGACACTGCCAGCCCCCATGTTGCCTGTGTCAACCTCACGGATGTCTATGCCTCTTCTGAGCTTGGCTACAATGTAAGCTGAGGGGATGGAACCCAGCAGGTAGCCGATGAGTATGACTGACAGCTCTAATAGCATGTCTTCATTCTTTTAGCTATTATATCAAAATTATATAAGGACTAGGTCTACATCCCCCTTTTAGCAGAATATGGGGTGCTTAGGGTCTAGTTAGGGCTTCATCAGCTTCTAATTAGGGTTGGCTAAAGGTGGGCGAGATTCTTTTACAGTGTCTGACCAGGGCCTGTGGCTACAGGTATGGTGGAGGTTGACAGAATAAATTTTGCCTGCCAAAAATGTGGAGACAAATATTCGGGCTATGAGCATGATGAGCTACTGCTGCTTCAACCTGCCAACTCATTTTGGTAAACAAGCCCGCCTTAATCTAAGAGCCATTAATAACAACTTATGAGGCACTGCAAATGCATTTCCGTTTTATCTAGCGTTTTGTTAGATTGCGCTGTGTCCTTTACATTGGTGGCTAAACCTAATTTGTTGCATATTCCATTACCAATCTTGCTACCAATTGTGCACTTCTGTAAATCATTTCGCATGTTTCCTTCCTTGACCTCCCAAGGTATTAGATGAATAAACTCCGTTGTTTTAACAAATCTGGCTGTGCTACAATTCGGCCAGGGCTAGTCTGCAATCCCCTTGATTTACGGCTAGCCCTTTAGGTATTTGGGGATGAATCTGTCCTGTCTTCTTTCCTTAATCAAACAAGTTCCTGATTACCAGCAGTTGAAAGGCGAACTGGTTGAGCCGCAAAAGACTGAAAATAAACTGGTGGTGCCTGATGCCGCCAAGCCTTATCTTATGGCCGCTCTCTACCAGGAACTAGACTTGCCTATATTAGTAGTAACTGCCCAACCTGAGAATGCGAAGAGACTCTACGATGAGCTTCAAGCTTGGTGTTCTAGCTCAGCCTCATTACATTTTTTCCCTGAAATCGATTTTTTGGCTGGTGAATATTCTACAGTCGACCCCATTACCACAATCGAAAGGTTACAAACACTGTCCACTCTTATTCTTTACCGGAGTGCATCACCGGATAGACGGAATCTTCCTTTGATAGTGAGTCCTGCCTTGGCCGTGGCCAGTAAGACTATGCCCCAGACTGACTTCACCGCAGCTTGTCACACCTTGGAGGTAGGAATACACATCGACCCACTCCAGCTTATAGAAAGATGGCAAGCTATAGGTTATGAGTTAGAAAGCATCGTAGAAGTGCCGGGAACAATAAGCCGGCGAGGTGGTATCGTTGATATTTTTCCCCCAAATAATGAGCTACCTGCCCGAATAGAGTTCCTTGGCAACCAGATAGACAGCATCAGGCTCTTCGACCCGAAAACACAGCGTTCGTCAAAGTTAGTAACCTCAGTAATGATAACTCCAGCTGAAGAAGGCCAACTGTGCCTTGATACTGACACTATTCTAGATTATCTCCCTGAAAAGACATTTTTGATTACGGATGACCTTGGTGAAATTGAAGCTGTCATTGACAAAGTAAGCAGCCAAGCTGAAGAGTTCCGACAGGTAAAGATAGAACGTGGCGAACTAGCACCAGATTCGCCTCCTCCTTATTTACCTTGGGCAGAATTTGAGACGAAGATTAAGAAAGTTAAGCAACACTTAACATTATGCTCCTGGAATATCGATAACACTGGTGGATCCTGTCTTCAGTCTTTACCTTTGACTTCAGTGCCAAGCTACGGAGGCAGGCTTGAAGCCTTCTCTAAAGGATTGAAACAAATGCTTGAAGAAAATCGTCGCATCGTTATAGTTAGCCAGCAAACAAATCGTCTCTCCGAGCTCCTTCAGGAACAAGATATCCTGGCTCATCCAGCTTTGCAGATAGAGCAGGTGCCTCTTCCAAGGTCAGTTACCTTGGTTCAAGGGTCAATGGCTGAAGGCTGGGCGATGAAAGATATTATCACTCTGGTTACCGATAATGAGGTATTTGGCTTCGTTAAGCAGCGGCGCTTATTCAAGAAGAGATCAATGCACCACCGCTGGTTCATCTCCGAATTAACACCAGGTGATTACATAGTCCACATTGAACATGGTATTGCCAAATTTGCTGGGCTAACTAGAATGCTTGCCGAGGGTATCGAACGGGAATATCTTATTCTAGAATATGCCGCCGGTGACACACTTTATGTGCCTAGTGACCAGATTGACCGTGTCAGCCGCCATATTGGTGCCAGCGACCAACCGCCAATGCTAAGTCGGTTGGGTACTCAGGAATGGGCACGAACCAAGCAACGTATTAGAGAATCTGTATCTGATATCGCCCAGGAGCTTCTAAATCTCTATGCTGCCAGAGAGATAGTCTCTGGCTTTACCTTTTCCCCGGATAGCTTATGGCAACAGGAATTAGAGTCCTCCTTCCCTTATGTGGAAACCCCTGACCAGTTGGAAGCTGTTCATGATGTCAAGAGTGACATGGAAAAACCAAGGCCAATGGACCGACTTGTTTGCGGAGATGTCGGTTACGGTAAGACCGAAGTTGCCCTCCGGGCTGTCTTCAAGACAGTGATGGACAACAAGCAGGCAGCCTTGCTAGTTCCGACTACGGTGCTAGCCCAGCAACACTTCGCTACTTTTCGTGAAAGGCTACAAGCTTTCCCAGTGAGGGTCGAAATGTTGAGCCGCTTTTGCTCAGAAAGAGAACAAGCCAATATAATCGAAGGTATAGCTAGAGGTACAGTGGATATCTGTATCGGCACTCACCGCTTGTTGCAAAGGGATGTCATGTTTAAAGACTTAGGGCTGATAATCATCGATGAAGAACAACGCTTTGGGGTAGCGCACAAAGAACACTTTAAGAAACTGAGGCAAGGGATAGATGTTCTCACTCTAAGTGCCACTCCTATTCCACGTACTCTTCACATGTCGCTGGCTGGAATAAGAGATATTAGCACTATGGAAACACCACCGGAGGAGCGTTTACCAATTAAAACTTATGTTGGTACTTATGATGATAGGCTGGTTCGTGAGTCAATACTGCGTGAGTTAGAGCGGAACGGCCAAGTCTTTTTCGTTCATAACCGAGTTCAGAGCATTGCCTCAGTTGCTAGCAGACTAGGTAGTTTAGTTCCGGAAGCTAGAATATCCATCGCCCATGGGCAAATGCCCGAAGGGGAACTGGAAAAAATAATGGCAGAGTTTACTAGCCGCAAGAGTGATGTTTTGGTTACCACTACTATTATCGAGTCTGGCTTGGATATGCCTAATGTCAATACCTTAATTGTTGACCAAGCAGACAAGCTGGGCTTAACCCAACTTTATCAATTGCGGGGTCGCGTTGGGCGTGGCAGCAACCATGCCTATGCTTATTTTTTCCTTGACACGGGGAAACAACTAACTCCTCAAGCTCGGAAACGGCTCAGAACTATCTCTGAGGCCACAGAACTAGGTGCTGGATTTGCCATTGCCATGAAAGACTTGGAGATTCGAGGGGCTGGTAACCTCTTAGGAGTAGAGCAGAGTGGCTATATAGCTGCTGTGGGCTTTAACCTTTATTGCCGCTTGCTAGCTGAGGCAGTGGAGGAGCTAAAGCAAAAACGGATGGGGGATGGCAGGAGAAAGACACCCCAACTGCCAGCTCCCACTATAGCTTTACCTGTGACCGCTTATATTCCTGAGGAATATGTCTCTGCTCCAAGCACTAGGCTAACCTTCTATCAACGATTAGCTACTATAAAGCGAGATGAAGAAATAAAAGACATAGCTCGGGAACTGCGTGATAGATTCGGAGCAGCGCCACAGCCAGTGAAGAACCTCCTTTATATAGTAGAAATAAAACAGCTTGCTGCTGAAGCAGAGGTAGAATCTATTTTCACAGAAGATAAGCAGATTGTGTTGCGCTTTGATAGTGCAAAGGAATTGGGCAGACTACCTTTATTAGAAGATTATAAAGATGTAGTAAAAATAGGTACCAGACAAATAAAATTAGACATAAAGCGCCTTAGAAATAGCTGGCAAGAAGTATTAAAGAAGGTACTCCAAAGAATAGCTACAAATACTTAGCTACTTAGGTAAACTCGTAGCCGCGGGCAATCCCTAGTCCTCTATGCCATAATCGCGAAGATAATCAATAACATCTTGGACTGCAACAATTTTCTCCGTATCTTCGTCTGATATTTCTAACTTTTGTTCTGGGGTGCTGAACTCCTCCTCTATTGCTGTAATAAGCTCTGCCAGATCAGAAGGACCAACGTTAAGGTCATCAATAAAGGATGCTGAGGGTACTACTGATTCCTCATCAGCACCAAGTTGTTCCACAATTACCTTCTTAAGCCGCTCTAAAATGGTTGCCACTCTTCATTCCTCTAGGTGTCAGACTCGTTTGGTCCTCTCAATCAGTTCCTGACCTCTTCCTTGCTGTACACAATCAGCGACTACTGAGCCTAAAACTCCGTTAACAAATTTTTGGGAGGTATCACTGCCGAAACTCTTAGCTAACTCGACAGCTTCATTAATAGCTGCTTTAACTGGGGTTCTATTATCTAACAAAATCTCAAATATGGCAAGGCGGAGAATATTTCTGTCGATAGTAGCTATTTGTTCCACAGGAAAAGCAGGAGCGAATCTTCGAATCGTATCATCAATATCCTCCTTATTCTGAAGAATCCCGGTAACTAGTTCCCGAGTAAAGTCAGCCGCCTCCTCCGGCAAAGCTTTCTCTTGTAGCAAGCGAGCTAAAACCTCCTCCGGTCCATGAGCGGAACAGTCAATCTCATAAAGTGTCTGTAAAGCAGCAATTCTGGCTTTGCGTCTGAATCCAGTCACTCTAATACTCATCCCCGAACAAGTGAATATTTCCTAGCCGCATACGGTATAATCCAGCCTCTTTAGCTACTTTTAGGCACCGCTCAGCGTGCTGGAGCGAAGTAGTTGGCAAATCTGTCATCAAGAAATCAGGATGGAAGCCAAGGAGAACATAAGGTATATTTGGGTCTAAAGAGGCGATGAATGTAGCAATATTAAAAATTTCCTCTTCGTCTATGTAGCCAGGAATAAGCAAAGTACTAGCTACGAGGAAAGGCGGCGAAGGTCTCCTCTTAATATAATCAGCCAGAAGGTGGAAATTCTCGAGGGTTCTTTTGTTACTTACTCCGCAAAGGGCAATATGTAACTCCTCACTCCAAGCTTTAAGGTCGAACTTGATACAACCACCAGAGTTGAGAGAAAGCTCAGCAACTTGCTTAAGTAAAGCTGGATGCATCGAACCATTAGTCTCCCAGCAGATGCGGAGGATACGCCCTTTACTTTTATCTATAGCTAAGCGGGAGGCACGCAAGGCATGAGGCAATTGCGGTGTTGGGTCACCACCAAAATAACAAATGCAGGAAGTGTGATCATCAACGGCGTCAGCTAGTTCCGTGGGACTGGCCCAATTCTGTTGCCCTGCTGCCAATCGGTAGTGCCAATTTTGACAGAAGAGGCAGTCAAAAGAGCAGGCTTGATAAAAAACAGCTAGATTTTTATAACCATGCTCAGGTCCTGGACGGTAAGCAAAGTCGGGATAGCCTGAACCTATGCCACCAGGACAAACCCAATCAGCAACGCAGTTCGTAGGTAGCGGGTCATAATACCAGCTTACATTACCTTTCTTAGTAGTAGCACCAGTGAGTTTGCCTGCTATGGATAGGCGTAAGCCGCAATAACTTCTCTCGCCATCCGAAAGTTGGCATTCATTAAAGCACAGGTGGCAAGCTATACTGCCTTCTGCCTTCGGCGGTTGTGGTGGCAAGTTGAAAGACTGTCTCGATTCTCGATGAGCTTTTTGGATGAGAGGCGCAACTTTTTCAAAATTCTGGCGGATACAATCAAGACATAAACCCAGGATTTGAGAAATAAGGACGGATCCCTTGTTGCAATGCATACACCTGGTAGCAGTTTTAAGAGGTAAGTTATGTTTTAGCATTTTTGACTATGGCTCTAGCTTGAAATTTAGCCAGTCTGGTGAAGCACAGCTATTACTTGTAGACTGACAAATCTGTTTGCAATTTCGGCAGGCTTTGCCTATGGTCTAAGCAGTGGGCAATCATCCCTTACGCCAGCTTGTTACTTCGCTAACAGTTTGAGCATTGCTGACGTTGAAAGTCTGCACTCCTGGACTGATTCGCTTAATCAACCCGGTGAGCACCTCCCCAGGACCTATCTCAAAGAAAGTAGTTACACCCCTGGCTATCATGTTCTCGACGGATTGCTGCCACTGGACGCAGTGAGCGAGCTGGTTAACGAGTTCCCCCCTTATTGCTTCAACATCTGTCAGCGGTTGGGCGGTAACATTAGCCACAACCGGAACTGATGGTTTTTGGAAAGTGAATCCTGAGATAGCGTTCTTAAAACCATCCAAGATTGGTTCCATCAGCACGGAGTGGAAAGCACCGCTTACCTTTAAGGGAATAACTCGGCGGGCACCCTTTATCTGCGCTAGCCTCCTGGCTTTAACCAGGCTGTCTTGAGCGCCACTGATGACGATTTGACCTGGAGAATTGATATTAGAAATTTCAGTGCCTACAGAGAGACAGATGTCCTTAATGGCTTCTTCGTCTAGACCAATTATGGCCAGCATCCCACCAGGCTCCCTGCGCCCCGCTTCGTTCATTAATCGTCCTCTCTCGCGAACCAGACGCACCGCGTCAGGTAGGCTAAGCGCGCCGGCAACCACCAACGCTGTATATTCACCTAAGCTATGCCCAGCAACGAAGGTAGGAGGTGGCAAGTTATCGCCGCTAACCTCTTGAGCCGCTTTCAGACAAGCAATGCTTGTAGTTAATACTGCTGGCTGAACAGCGATAGTCTGTGTAAGGTCCTCCTCAGGGCCTTCAAAACATAAACGAGACAGAGAAAAGCCTAAAGTTTTATCCACTTCATCAAAAACTTCCCTGGCTGAAGAATAGTGAACATAAAGGTCTAAACCCATGCCTACTGCTTGAGACCCTTGCCCAGGAAAGACATAAGCGACTTTTATCTCTTCGACCATGTTTCCTCCTCCTTTAATTTGAGTTTACCCAGAGTGCCAATCGTTTTCTCAGCTTCAGACATAATATCCTCAATAATTATCTTGACAGGTTTTATTTCTTTTATTAGACCAGCTATCTGACCTGCCATAAGCGAACCATCTTCTATATTACCCTGAATAACTCCAGAAAACAACCTTCCACTACCAAATTCCTCCAACTCTGCCTTAGATGCACCAGCTTTCTCCATAGCCATAAATTGGCGTGTCAGCTTATTCTCTAAACAACGTACTGGGTGTCCTGTCGACTCCCCCGTAACTACTGTAGCTCGATCTTGTGCGGCAAGAATCTGCTCTTTGAATTTTGGATGAGCAATGCACTCATCCGAGCAAATAAAGCGCGTCCCCATCTGCACACCTTGAGCTCCAAGAGCTAAAGCTGCTACTAGCCCCTGCCCATTAGCAATCCCACCAGCAGCTATCACTGGCACCTTAACACTGTTCACCACTTGAGGCAGCAACGCCATGGTGGCTGTTTCACCAATATGCCCACCTGATTCCATGCCTTCAGCAATAACAGCATCTATGCCCAGTCTCTCCAGACGTCGAGCCAAAGCTACACTGGAAATAACTGGCATAACCTTAACCCCGGCTTCTTTCAAGGCAGGAACATGAGCGCCAGGATTGCCACCGCCAAAAGTGACAATGTCCACCTTCTCATCCAAAACCACCTTGAGGTTTTCTTTAAGGAAAGGGGACATCAGTAAGATATTAACGGCAAATGGTTTATCAGTCCTCTCTCTAGTCAATCTGATTTGGTCTCTTAACCAACTTGAAGGGGCGTCTCCGCTGCCAATTACCCCTAAACCTCCAGCATTGGATACCGCTGATACTAACTCAGCTGTCCCAAGCCAGGCCATCCCACCTTGAATAATGGGATATTTAATGTCTAATAACTTACAAAGAGCAAAGTTAGACAGCATCACCAATTACAAAGGCAACAGCATATTGTTTACTGTGAGATATAGTGACAGAGAATTCATTTATCCCAATCTCTTTGGCTTTATTCTGGGCTCGGCCATGAAGCTGAACCAGAGGGACGCCGTCACTATTTGAAAGAATCTCAATATCTCGCCAATTTAAACCCTTGGTACCAGTGCCAAGAGTTTTCATCACAGCTTCCTTGGCAGCGAAATGGGCGGCTAAACTTGAGGCTACATTATGGCAGTCTTGCAGCTCAGCCTCAGTATAAATACGTTTGAGGAAAGAATTCTGCCAGCTGGATATAGCCTGCTCGATACGATTTATCTCTATAATATCAATGCCGACATGTATTCTAGGCAACTTCGCTAATAATTCCCCCTAGCACTCAGAATATCTACGAATAACGAGAACCGAGTTGTGACCACCGAAACCAAAAGAATTAGAAACAGCTATACGAACATCACTAGCCCTAGCCACATTTGGCACGTAATCCAAGTCACATTCTGGGTCAAAATTTTCAAGATTTATCGTTGGTGGTATGATACTGTCATTTATTACTTTACAGCAGACAATTGCCTCAAGTGCTCCAGCAGCGCCAAGCATATGACCGACCATTGATTTTATTGAGCTAATCGGAATTTCGTATGCCTTGTTGCCAAAAACCTTCTTAATAGCTCTGGTCTCACTTATGTCATTTAGCGGTGTTGATGTCCCGTGAGCGTTAATATAGTCGACCTTATCACTGTTTACATCGGCTAAAGCAAACTCAATTGCCTTAACCGCTCCCTCACCGCTTTCCAGTGGTTGAGTGATGTGGTAAGCATCCGATGTGGCTCCATAACCAACAATCTCAGCTAGAATATCAGCGCCTCTTGACCTAGCATAATCGAGACTCTCTACAACTAAAACCGCTGCACCCTCACCAATAACAAAGCCATCACGCTTGGCATCGAAAGGTCTCGATGCCTTTTCAGGGTCAGTGCTTCTTGATAATGCGCCGGCTTGTGAGAAGCCAGCAATACCGATGGGAGTAACAGCAGCATCAGCACCACCCGCAATCATTAGCTTAATCTCACCATATTTAATCATTTTATAGGCTATCCCTAAAGTATCCGTCCCTGTTGAGCAAGATGAAACCAAGCTAAAATTTGGCCCCCTAATTCCTGTTTTTATTGATACTTGGCTTGGGGCATTGTCAGCTATCATCATTGGAACAATATAAGGGCTAACCCTGACTGGTCCTCTTGTATTCAATACCTCAAGCTGTCGTGATAGAGAACTTAAACCGCCAACGCCACTGCCTATTAGGATGCCAGCATCATATCTATTAGTGTCATCTATTTTGAGCTTAGCGTCCTCAATAGCTTGCAAACTGGCTGCAACAGAAAATTGTGTAAATCTATCTGTGTATCGAGCAGTTGTTGGGTCTAAGTAATCAAGTGGGTTGAAGTTCTTTACTTGGGCAGCTATTTTAACATTGAAATCGGTAGCATCGAATAGACTGATATAGTCCACGCCGGATACACCAGCTACTAACCTTTGCCAAGTGTCTTCAACATTTAAGCCAAGTGGCGTGATAGCTCCGTAGCCAGTAACCACAACCCGATTGAACATCTTAGGTTTTTAACTTTGAGTTAATTACAGAGACTATGTCACCAACAGTAGTGATACCCTCTAATTCCTCATCTGGTAGATAGAAGCCAAAGGCGTCTTCAAGCGCTAATGCAAGCTCTACCATGCCTAGCGAATCTACCTCCAAATCATCATCCAGCAAAGCGCTCAAGACTATTTTACTTTCATCAACCCCTGGCTGCACTTTGCAGATAGCCTTCTTGACTTGATCGAATACGTCCATCTTTGTCTCCTCTGCTTCTTACATGACGTATATAATAAAATACTTGCAATCTAATAGATTCGTAATAGAGTAGTTCCAAGTCAGAATTATTATTCCTCTAGCCAGGCTTTTTCTTCGGGCTCTTAATCTCAATCACTTCCCTGCCAGCATAACTACCACAAGTAGGACAAACATGATGAGCTAATTTCGGGCTATGACATTGAGGGCAATCAACTAGTGTAGGAATGCTTAGAGCTAGATGACTGCGCCTTTTGCCTTGACGCGCTTTAGCATACTTTCTCTTTGGTAATGCCATTTAGACTGCGCTCTCCTTTCTTAAGAAGGACTAATTTTGACCAACGCTGATCATGAACTTGAGGTGGACATTGACAGGGGCCTTGGTTAAGATTATGCCCGCAAGATGGACAAATCCCAGCACAATCTGGACGACAAAGCAGCTTCGTAGGCATAGCTAATAAAGTATATTGGCGTATCACTTCGCTTAAATCTAGCACATGATTACTATCAATGGCAAAGCTATCAGGCTCTTTAGGCAAAGATAAACCCTTGGATGTGTCCATGCTAGGAAGGAATTCATCCTCCAGGTCAAAGTTAACTGAACAATCAGCGGAATTAAGGCATCGACTGCAGACCCCTGTGACATTGGCAGTCATTGTACCTTTGACCAAAATGCCTCGATTGGTATGAGTTAAGGTCACCTCACCTTTAATGGAATTTGTGCCTTCTTTACCAACGAGCTCATTTATTTGATAACTACGAGTTGAGCCTACTGGCTCTTTAAGTAATTGGGCAACATTAATACGCATTTCATTACAAAGTTGGCTTATTATAGGTTGAGTTGCCTGTGGTGTCAAGTGGCTGTGCTAGCCTAATGGCTATGCAACCGCCTGCTGAAATAGGAGGTGCATCTCAGGCTCAGACTTGTTCCACCAGCGCTACACCTATAGCATGAGGACCGGTATGGGCACCAACTACTGGCCCGAAGACAAACCGACGTATATTCTCCATCGGGAATATAGAGCTCAGGCGCTGAGCAAACGCCTCGGCCTTGTCAGGGGTAGTGGCCTGTTCCACTGCTAATGCTCTGATGTTGTCAAATCCTTTGACGAAGTTATACAGCCAGTCAAGTGCTTTCTCACGGCTGCGTGTCCGGGCAATGCCCTCGACTAAGCCATCGATAATTCCGATGATAGGGTTTATCTTGAGCACTGAGCCCATGAACGCCTGAGCGGTACCGATGCGCCCACCTTGATGCAGATACTCCAGCGTGTCAAAACAGATACGGGTGTGAGTCTTGGGTATGAATTTCCGTATCACATCCATTATCTGGTCTAGGCTGGCTCCCAGTTTAGCTTCCTCAGCGGCTATCATAACCAGAAGCGCCTGACCGGCTATTGTGGTCAGGGTATCAATTACCTCCACTCGGCAGTCCTTTCGCTTCCTTAGTTCCAGGCCCTCGATTGCCGATTCATAAGTGGCGCTTAACTTTGCTGAGATTGTTAGTGCCAACACCTCACTGGTCTCTTCAGCTAGCTTATCGTAAGCCTCGGCAAAAGCCCCGGCTGGCGGAGCACCGGTAGTGGGAAACACCTTGTCCTTTGCTAGCCTATAGAAGAGTTCTGCTGGCTGTATGTCGAGCCTATCGCGGTACGACTCGCCTCCAAAATTGACCCACAGAGGTGCCACCGTGACGCCCAGTTCACGGGCCATCTCGGGTGTAATATCGGAAGTGCTGTCTGTTACTATCTTGACCATGATACCTCCGTTTATATTGCTAATCCGTAGCTTTTGATCTCCTCACTACGTACCATAGAGATGAACTCTTAGCTATAATTGTGCTGTCTTTTAGGGAGAGGGTGGCTTCAGTCTCAACCAGCCTTGATGTCTTTTTGGTAATCTGAGCTGAAACTTGAATTGGCTCATCAATAGGTGCTAGGTTGGCAAATCTAACCTCACTCTTAACGGTAATGCAATTCAATCCTGCGTAGATAACAGCATAACCGGCTGCCTCATCAAGAAGAGTACATAGAATGCCGCCATGGGTTATTCCTGGCCAGCCTTGATGAAATTTCCCTGGGGTAAATTCTCCCTTGACTATCCCTCCGTCATCAGTAAATTGCAGCTTTAACCCTATGGGATTATCTTTGCCGCAGGCAAAGCAGAGACTACCAGTGGCGTCGCCGATTTTCGGCTGCGGAATTTGCATCTCATCCTCTCTCTAATGTTTTCTCTGACATCGTTATACTATGTATTTGTCTAAGTGCAATACTCCCCCATTAGTATTTCTATAGCTCATAGCCTGATTCTAGGTTATTACACCACCGTCTACATTAATGACCTGCCCGGTGATATAATTAGCGCGGTCACTGGCAAGAAAGGCCACTACTTCCGCCACATCTTCAGACGTGCCGAAGCGCTGTAGTGGTATTTGAGATAATATAGACTCCTTTAACTCAGAGGACAACTTGGCTGTCATTTCTGTGGTTATGAAGCCCGGGGCTACAGCATTCACGGTTATGTTACGGGAACCTAATTCCCGAGCCAAGCTTTTAGTGAAAGCGATGAGTCCGCCTTTAGAAGCTGCGTAGTTGCTCTGCCCCACATTACCGGTTAATCCGGCAACAGAAGCGATATTGATAATGCGCCCCCACTGTTGGTTCATCATGGAGCGTAAGGCAAACTTAGTGCAAAGATAGGCACCACGCAGGTTAGTATCAATCACGCTATCCCAGGCTTCATCGGGCATTCTCAGCAGCAGATTGTCCATGGTGATGCCGGCATTATTTACTAAGATGTCGATCTTGCTCCATTTGTCAGTTATTTGATGCACCATGGCCCTGACTAGATCGCTATCTCGAACATCCGCTGGCGTTAGTATGGCTTCACCGCCTTGGCTTATGATAGATGACATTACATCCTTGGCTTCAGCCTCTCGGTTTAGGTAATTAATAGCTACTTTGGAACCCATGCCAGACAACTTTAAAGCAATAACCCTGCCCAAGCCACGGGATGCGCCGGTGACCAGTGATACCTTGGCCGAAAGTTCCAAAGAAGACATTTTATTACCCGGTGAAGCGTTTTAAGACCAGACAGCAGTTTTGGCCACCCATGCCAAATGAGTTGGAGAGACAAACATTTACTTCAGCCCGGCGCGCCACATTGGGGACATAGTCTAAATCACACTCAGGATCGGGGATCTCGTAATTCACCGTTGGTGGAATAATTGCGGAGTTTATGGTTAAGATTGAGGCGATAGCTTCGATAGCGCCAGCCGCAGTTATTATATGTCCAATCATAGATTTATTAGAGCTGACGGGGATTTTGTAGGCATGCTTGCCGAAGACGGTTTTAATAGCCTTAGTTTCGCTAGCATCATTGAGCTTAGTGCTGGTGCCATGAGTGTTTATATAATCAACATCCTCAGGTGCTATCCCAGCGCCCTTAAGAGCGCCACTCATGGCTATAGCTTCTACTTCGGGGTCAGGAGCGGCTTCATTGTAAGCGTCAAAGGAGCGAGAGGCTCCAGCAAGTTCAGCCAAAATGGGTGCTCCCCGGCTCATAGCATGTTCTAAGGTTTCTAAGATCAATATAGCGGCACCTTCGCCATAAACAAAGCCATTACGGTTAAGGTCAAAGGGGCGAGAAGCCTTGGCTGGGTCCGCCTCCCGAGATAAAGCGCCAACAAGCCCCATACCGGCTATAGGTAGCTCAGCTATAGCGGCGTCGGTTCCTCCAGCTAACATGACATCGGCATAGCCTAACTGAATGTAATCGTTGGCGGTGGCCAAGGCATCGGCGCCGCTGGCACAGGCGGTGTTTACACTCGAATTAGGCCCCTTAGCCCCGAACAATATACCTACTTGCACCGATGCCATATGAGGTCCTATCCTGGTAATAAATAGAGGGCTTATCCTCTTTGGGCCACGGCTCTTAAGCACTTCATGCTCCTCAACGATTCCACGGATGTCGATACTGGTAGCAATGGAAACGCCTATGCGCTCGGAACTTTCTGTTGAGAAATCTAGCTTGGCTGACTCAACTGCCATCTTGGTTGCGGCGATGGCAAACTGGGTGAACCTAGCGGTTCGGTCGACCATTTTTGTATCCATGTATTTTGCTGGCTCAAAGTTGGGCACTTCAGCAGCTATCTTCACTGGGAAATTAGTGGCATCAAATTGAGTGATGTAACCAATGCCTGACTTTCCGGCAGTCAACCCAGCCCAGAATTCATCTACGGTCATGCCTAAAGGCGTGACCGCTCCCATACCGGTGACAACAACTCGACGCTTAGGGATGATATCTCCTTTTATTTACCGTTTATACTCCTAAGAATCAGTAAGCGGTTTGAGAAGGTGCCAGAGATAGTCCACCATCGATGATAATAGTCTGTCCTCGTATCATATAAGCCTGGTCACTGCAGAGGAAAGCTACTATATTAGCCACGTCGGCAGCAGTTACCATTCTACCGGCCGGGGTCATTTGCCATCTGGCGCCTGCTCCTGCCTGCTCATCAGCATAGAGTTTTAGTGCCTCTGTCTGCACTGCAGCTGCGGCTACTGAATTGACGCTGATGCCTTTTGGAGCTAATTCTATGGCTAAATACCGGGTTAGTGCCTCCAGAGCAGCCTTAGATATGCCAACGGCAGCATAACTGGGCCAGACGAGGGAAGAGCCTAAGCTTGAGATAGCAACTATTTTGCCGTCTCTACCTTCCATAAGCTTAGCCGCTCGTTGGGCACAAAATAGAAAGGCTTTGGCATTGATATCCATTGTCCAATCCCAAGCTTGGCTATCTAGCTCTAAAACGGAGCGGGCGACGCCTGAGGCAGCATTGTTGATAAGTATGTCAAGCCGTCCAAAATCGTTGCTTATGGTCTCAAACATGCTATCGATTTTTTCAATTTCACCAACATGAGCTTTAATAATTCGGGCAGTGCCCCCTTTGCTTGCTGCCTCTGCGGCAGTTTGCTCCGCTGCCTGGCGATGGCGGAAAAAATTGATTATAACATCAGCTCCTTCTTCAGCCAGTCTAAGCACTATTGCCCGACCAATGCCCCGAGAGCCGCCAGTTACTAGAGCTACTTTGCCCTTAAGAGACATCTCTTAGCCACCTTAACTAGCTTGACGTCGGTCAATATAATTCAGCATATCACCAAAATTGGTGAGCGTTTCTGCATCCTCATCCGAGATTTCAATCCCGAAGGCGTCTTCTAGAGCAACCAATATCTGCACTAGGTCAAGCGAATCAGCATCTAAATCCTTCCAGGTAGTTTGAGGAGTCAGGTTGTCCTCATTACAATGCACTATTCCGGTAATGATGCCTTTTATAGTTTGCTCGATAGACTTAGTCCTTTCCATTGTGTAGCTGCCTCCTAATCCTTATTAACTCCGAGTTTAGACTATTTACCAGACCAGATTCGACCATGGTCTTCGCTTGAGCTATAGCCCTGGTAAACTGTAAAGCTTGGCTACGCCCGTGCATTACCATAGCCACACCATTGACCCCTAGCAAAGGTCCACCACCAAATATATCAGCAGTATTGGTTAGAGCAAGTAAATCATTGCTCACCCTATCGATTTCAGTATTTGATAACTTCCCACTCAGGCTGGTTTTCAGCCACTTGGCAATAGTGGCTCCTAAACCCTCGCAGAATTTTACCAAGATATTGCCTACAAAGCCATCACAGACAATCACATTAGCTCGACCGGTGACAATATCATTTCCTTCTACATTGCCAATAAAATTTAAGCCACTTCTTTGAAAAAGGGGATAACTTTCCTTAACCAGTTCGTTTCCCTTACCTTCCTCAGCGCCGACACTGAGCAATGCCACAGTGGGGTTTGGGATATTTAATAATTTCTGGGCATAAACACAACCTACAATAGCAAAGTTTAAAAGGTGATAAGGCTTGCAGTCAACATTACCTCCGTTATCCAACACAATTGTATTTGGGCTAAAGCCCAGGAAGTTACCACCAATCACTGGGCGGTCTATACCTTCAGGGGTACCTAAAATCATCAGAGCACTAGCGACTACCGTTCCTGTGGGACCAGCACTGATTATGGCATCAGCCTCTCCATTTTTCACCAGCTTTGTTGCCACGATTACCGAGGCGTTACGCTTCTGACGCAGTACCAGAGCCGGTGGTTCACCTTCTTTAACAGACTCATCTGCATTAATACAGTTGATAGCCAGATGAGAAACATCATACTTGACTAGCTCTGCCTGCAATGTGGGCAGTGGACCGACCAAAATAACTTCTAATCCTTTCTCTTGAACGGCTGAAACTGCACCCTTGATTACCTCATTAGGTGCATAGTCGCCACCCATGGCGTCTACAGCTATCCTGACCATTTTTTATCTACTGGCATCTTCTAATGCCACCTCGCTATTTAGCGGTGTTTTAACCATTGCTTCTCCGGTCACTATCGTCTCTTGATTCTGATTGTGACAGCTTACACTGCAACTAAAATTAAGACTGTTATTCTCTACCGCGACAGAGTTAACCTTCCCAGTGACACTGATGGTATCTTTAGACCGAGCCGGCGCCTTAAATCGAACTGCCAACTTACCTGCTGAAGACCAGCTTTCCCCAAAGGCTAGCGTCATCATTTCCGATACATAGGCTAAAATGAGCATGCCATGGGCAATAGTGCCACCAAAGGCAGTCTGAGCAGCAAATGACTCGTTGACATGGATTGGGTTAAAGTCAGCAGAAGCTTCGGCATAAAGATTTATCTTCTCCTGGCTAAGATGCTTCACTATTTCAGGTAGGGCATCCCCGGGGTGTAATTTCGGAAGCTTAGAGCCGGATAAAGTCATTTTGGATTACCTTCAGTTGGGTAAGATTAAAGTTGTCTTCCCAGAAAGAACTAATTCCTCATCTTGGTCAAAGGTGGTAAGCTCGATTACCAGCATACTTAATTTGGTGCGGCTTAGCTTCTGTACAACTCGGGACTGACAACATATGCGTGAGCCAACAGTTACTGGCTTGAAGAACTCTAATTCCTGTGAGGCGTGAACTGAGCCAGGCGGCATATTAATGGACTGGGAGACCGCTTTCATGGTATAAGCGGCAATCGCAAAGGGTGGGGCGAAGCTGGCAACTGGTGAATGAGCCTCTACCGCTTCTTCATACTTGGAAATAATCGAAGGGGTGAGCTCATAGTTAACAGGCGGCAACTCATAGCCCACTTTTAATTCTTCATACCTTATCATCAGTAAATTTGAGGAATTTAGTATAAGATTACCTCAAGATTAAGTCAAGAGGAGTGGCTATTAGTATACCTCGAATAACTATGCTCATAGTAGCCTAATGGCTCTACTCTTGTCAAGTTTAGCAACACTTTTTGGACTTAGATTAACTCTCATTTGAACACTCCTAGAACATCCTCGGCTCTTGGAGTATAATCACTACTTACAGTGGAGAGTGTCAAAAGTGGTGAAAAAGGCTTTGGCGAAGGATGAATTAAAGGCAGAGGTAAATAAGCAAGTAGAGTTTCACCGCCACGAACTTATTGAATTAAGCCTTAGGATTCATGCCAATCCTGAGCTAGGATTCAAGGAGGAGAAGGCATCGGCTTGGTTAACCGGTTATCTCGAGAAAAATGGGTTCCAGGTGGAAAAAGGTACAGGAGGTTTGCCCACATCTTTCAAAGCAGTCTACAGCAAAGGCAAACCGGTTATTGCTTTGCTGGCTGAGTACGATGCCTTGCCTGAAGTCGGACATGCCTGTGGGCACAATATAATAGCTGCCTCAGCAGTAGGAGCCGGTGTGGCTAGTAGATGTATTGTTGATAACTATGGTGGGACAGTTGCCGTTTTTGGTACTCCTGCAGAGGAGCTTTTTGGTGGTAAAGTAACCATGTTGCAAGCTGGAGCTTTTGATGGACTGGATGTAGCCATGATAGTACATCCTGGAGTGCGAAATATGGCAACTACTGAAGCACTTGCTTGTATTAGCTTGGAGATTGAATTTATTGGTAAAGCAGCTCATGCTGCTGCTCATCCTGAGCAGGGAATCAATGCTCTGGAAGCTGTGGTTTTAGCTTTTAATGCCGTAAACTCACTTCGCCAACATATTAAAGACAAAGCCCGTATCCATGGTATAATTACCTCTGGTGGTGAAGCCGCTAACATAGTGCCAGCTTACTCCTCAGCTAAATTACTAGTCCGTGCTTCAGACAACGCCTATCTTGACGAACTAAAGCAAAAGGTTCTAAACTGTTTTAGTGGAGCCTCACTAGCTACTGGAGCTCGGTTGGACTACAAATGGGGGGAAATAATCTACGCTCCGATGAACAATAACTTGTTCCTAGCCCAGCTCTTCTCCCAAAATCTCAAATCTTTAGGCCGCAAGATAGAACCTTTTGAGCCTCGCTTTGGTTTTGGCAGCACCGATATGGGTAATGTTAGCCAAGTTATACCTGCCATTCACCCTTCAGTTGCTATTGCCTCTCCCGGCATATCGCTGCACTCAACGGATTTTGCCCTAGCTGCTGCCTCTGAAGCAGGACATAAGGGGCTGCTAGATGCTGCTAAAGTTCTGGCTATGACAGTCGTCGACCTTCTCAGTGAACCTGAGACGTTGGCTAAGGTCAAGGATGAATTTTCTCACAGCCATGACAAAAGTTGGTATTCCTAGAGCTTTACTCTACTACCAATATTATCCCATGTGGAGAACCTTCTTCGAGGAGTTGGGAGTTGAGACAGTCTTATCAACTCCAACTACGAAAGCTATGGTCAATTCAGGGTGCTCAAGGATGGTAGCTGAAACCTGCTTACCAGTGAAAGTTTTCTGCGGGCACGCTCTTTCTTTAGTGGATAAATGTGACTATATGTTTATCCCGGCTATCCGTAGTATGGGGAAAAGAGCCTATAATTGTTCTAAATTCTTAGGTTTGCCTGATATGATGAAGGCGGTGATACCAGAATGCCCGCTAATTCTTGATATGGATATAGATGTCACCAATGGAAAACGCACCCTGTATCAGAATATTTATAGCTTAGGCCGTCATTTCACCTGGAATCCAGCTAAAGTTAAAAAGGCGGCAGAGAAAGCCTGGGAGTGTCATTTGGCTTATTACCAGCAAATGTTTAGCCAAGGGCTTACACCAACTCAGGCGATAGATGAAATATTCAGTGAAAAGGGGGTAGGGGTAGACCAAGAAACAGCTAATTCGTCTTTAACACTGACCGTTGCTGTTGTCGGACATCCTTATCTCATATATGACGATTATATCAATCACCGCCTCATCCACCGGCTACAAACCATGGGTGCCAGAGTCCTAACCCCAGAGATGGTAGACGAGGAAGTGCTTGATGTGGCCATGACTAAATTGGTAGGCAACCCTCGCTGGACTTATGAAGTTGATGTAATCGGTGCCGGTGGTTATTACCTTGAGGTGAAAGTCGATGGTGTAATCGGTGTGATCGCCTTCGGCTGCGGTCCTGACTCAGTAATGATGGACATGGTGTATCGTAAAGCTAAGCGACTTAAGGCGATTCCCTTTATGTGTCTTACACTTGATGAGCATACTGCTGATGCTGGATTAGTTACTCGTCTTGAGGCTTTTCTCGATATGGTTAAAAGGCGGAGGAGAGAGCAGACATGCGTGTAGGCATACCTCATGCTGGTAACATTTATATCCCTTTCAGGACGCTATTTAGAGAATTAGGCACTGAGCTTGTGGTACCACCACCCAATAACCAGCGGGCACTGGACTTAGGGGTCAAGTATGCTCCTGAGGGAGTCTGTATCCCTTTCAAGCTAACTTTGGGCAATTTAATCGAGGCTTGTGAGCTAGGCGCTGATACTGTTCTTCAAGCTGGCGGTTTTGGTATCTGCCGATTAAGCTACTATGCTAAGACGCAGAAGGAAATTCTTCATGACCTAGGCTATGATGCCGAAATGCTTACCTTCGATGTATCACAGAACAAACTTCGAGGGATCCTTCAGCTCATTAAACATGTATCCGATAATGCACCTTGGTCTAAGGTTATCCCAGCTTTCCGCTTTGGCTTAGCTAAGGTAGCTGCCGTGGATGATATAGAGAAAATAGTACACAAGATGCGAGCCGTAGAGTTAGAAAAAGGAACAGCTAACAGAATCTATCGAGAGGCTATAACAGCTATCGATGAGGTTGCTGACCATGGCACTTTGAAACGGGTGGTTAAAGACTATAGTGAAAAGCTATACCAGATATCCAGAAACCCTGATGCCGACTCGCTCAAAGTTGGCATAGTCGGTGAAATTTTTGTAGTCTTGGACCCCTTTTCCAATTTAGACCTGGAAGTAGAACTAGGTAAATTAGGAGTGGAAGTAAAGCGCGCTATTTTCTTCTCCCGCTGGACCAAATTCAGCCTTTTTCTTAACCCTTTGGGTGTGGATGAGTGGAAAAAGGTGCATGAGGCAGCTATGCCTTATCTTAAGCGCGATGTCGGTGGCGATGGCTGGGAATCAGTAGGTGAGAAAGTATTTCATGCTCACCAGTACGATGGCATAGTTCATGTAGCACCTTTCACCTGCATGCCAGAGGTAGTGGCTCAAAATATTATGCCTTCAACTAAGGAGGACATCCCGGTACTCACTCTCCTTTGTGATGAGCAAACAGCCAAACCAGGAATGCTAACCAGACTCGAAGCTTTCGTCGACATGCTGAATTTCAGACGAAAGAGGATTGGGAATCTAAAACCGGGAGTTATAAAATAGGGCTATGAAAACCTATCTTGGTATCGATGTTGGTTCACTAACTACTAAGTTAGCTCTGCTTGACCAAGACAACCGGCTTCTTACAGCAGTTTATTTACGTACTCAAGGTAAACCAGTTGCCATGATTCAAGAAGGGTTAGAACAAATTAGAGACCAGATGCCCTATGGAGCTGACATCTGTGGGGTGGCTACCACAGGTAGTGCTCGTTACTTAGCTGGTGTGGTAACTGATGCTGACCTGGTAAAGAATGAGATTACCAGCCAAGCCTTTGGCGCCATACATTATGTTCCTGATGCCCAGACTGTAATCGAAATTGGCGGTCAAGATAGCAAAATTATAATTATTCGCGATGGCGTAGTCATCGACTTTGGCATGAACACAGTATGTGCTGCTGGCACTGGCAGCTTTCTTGACCACCAAGCCTCACGGTTAAATATTAATATTGAGGACTTCGGACAGCAGGCCTTGCAAAGCAAAACACCAGTGCGCATTGCTGGGCGATGCACTGTCTTCGCTGAGTCAGATATGATTCATAAGCAGCAGATGGGGCACAAAACTGATGATATCCTCTACGGTTTGTGTCAAGCCCTGGTACGTAATTTTATCAATAATGTTGCTTTGGGTAAGGAAATCCTGCCTCCAGTAGTCTTTCAGGGTGGGGTGGCATTCAATGCGGGGATTGTCAAAGCATTTGAGGAAAGCTTAAGTACTCAGGTTATTGTGCCTCCTCATCACGAGGTTCTAGGAGCTATCGGCGTTGCCCTTGTAGCACGTGAGGAAATAGAAGCCAGTGGTAACATGACCAAATTTAGAGGTTTCAGCATCAGTCAGGCAAATTACCATACTTCATCTTTTGAGTGCAAAGCTTGCCCCAACGTGTGCGAAATTGCCCAGCTTTCCCTTGATGGTAAAGTTCTGGCTAGGTGGGGAGGTCGCTGTGACCTATGGGAAAGAGCGTCGACTGGTTGAGGCAGATGTGAAATGAAGGTTATTTTTCTAAAGGACGTATCAGCTAAAGGGGGAAAAGGGGATATAAAAGAAGTAGCTGATGGCTATGCAAGGAACTTCCTTTTCCCCCAAGGTTTAGCTTTGCTAGCAACACCAGCAGCCATTAAAGCAGCTAAAGCCCAGTCCGAAGAGAGAGTACAACGCCGAACTCGTCAGCAAGAAGAATTAGCTGAGCTAATTCAGCGTCTGGAGGGGAAAGAGCTGCATTTCAAGGCTCGAGTGGGTGCTAGAGGTCGCCTTCATGGTGCCGTTACTAGTGCTGACATAGCTGGTGAGCTTTCTCAGCTTATCAGCTTTGAGATTGACAAGAAAAAGGTTGAGCTAGATGAACCATTGCGTCATCTAGGTAGCTACGAAGTAGCCATCAGCTTAGCTAAAGGTTCAGAAGCTAAGATCAAAGTAGTTGTTGAGGAAGAGAAGATCCAAAGTGATTAGTGAGAACTTGCCTCCACACGATGTTGAAGCTGAAGAAGCAGTAATTGGCTCCCTTCTTGTTGACAGCGAAGCCATATTCAAAGTTGCCACCTTTCTTAGACCTGAGGACTTCTTCACACAGCAAAATCAATGGATTTATGATGCTTGCCTCTGTCTTTACCAGCGTAATGAGGGTATAAATCAGATAACTGTAGCTCATGAATTAGCTCAGCAAGGTAAACTGGAAGAGGTTGGTGGGGCTGCTTATTTAAGCCACCTGGTCTCCATTGTCCCTACGTCTCTCCATATTGAATATTATGCACAGATTGTGTCTAGGCTATCTGTGATGCGCCGATTGATCAGCGCTGCTAACCAGATTGCTGCTATCGGCTATCAAGCTGATGCGGATGTTGATGCTGCTCTCAGTAAGGCAGAGGACACTCTTTTTAGAGTAAGACAGCGGCAGAGTCACAGGGATTTCGTTCTTATCCGTCATGTTCTCGGTCAGTATTTTGAGGAAACTGGACCAGCTCAACCTCGGGAAGAAGAGATCCCGCATATTCTCACCAACTTTACCGCCTTGGATAGTTTCTTAGGCGGGTTGCAGCGTTCTGACTTGATTGTTTTAGCTGCCAGGCCAAGCTTAGGCAAAACTAGCTTAGCCCTTAATATTGCTAGAAACACAGCTATCAACCAAAAGGCCTGCGTTGCTCTATTCAGCTTAGAAATGTCTCAGCAAGCAGTTGTCCAACGCCTGCTAGCTAACGAGGCTAATGTAGATTCTAGGCATGTTCGCCTGGGAATCTATACTGAAGAAGAAGAGAGAAAGATTATGGAAGCTAGCGGCGTTCTTTCGGAAGCCTCCATCTATATTGATGACTCGCCTCAACTGCGGATAGTAGAGGTGCGAAGCAAGGCACGACGCCTTCACTTCGAGCGCACTATTGACCTAGTCATTGTTGATTATCTGCAACTAATACAGGGAGAGGCTAGAGGCGACAGTCGGGTGCAGGAGGTCAGTGAGATAACACGCTCGCTAAAGGCACTTGCTCGGGAGATAGATACACCGGTATTAGCTGTATCACAACTTAGCCGAGCTGTAGAGTGGCGGGCATCTCACAGACCCCAGCTTGCTGATCTTAGGGAGAGCGGTAGTATTGAACAAGATGCTGATGTAGTTCTCTTTATCTATCGGGATGAAATGTATTATAACGAAGATGAATGGAGAAAACTCCATGATATTGAGGGCGAGCCATATCCTAAAGGCATCGCCGATATCATTATAGCTAAACATCGCAACGGTCCCACAGGTGAGGTCAAATTACGCTTTCTCCCTAGAACTGCCAGATTCAAAGATTTAGAGACTGAGCTAAGCCCAGCTTGAGGAATATTGAGGCTAAAGAGGCATGACTAAGAAACCCTTCCTTGGTTTCCCAGCAAGAACGGAGGTTACCCCGATACCTAATCTGTTCTTCACTGCGTTAGTGCCACAGATTGAAGATATCGCTGAGCTCAAGACGGCATTGCATATTTTCTGGCTACTCAGCCGCCGACAAGGCTATCCTCAGTTCGTAACTTATAGCGAGCTCCTGTCTGACCCTGTCCTCATGAGTGGCATAAAGGAAGGAACCAAGCCTGTAGATGAGATACTTCGTCACACGCTACATTTAGTTGTCCAACATGGCATTATGCTTCACCTAAGGCTTGACAGAGACGGAGAGTTCGAAGATGCTTATTTTATCAACACCGAAATTGGGAAGAGAATAATCGATGAAATTCAACAAGGTAAACTCATGTTACCAGATCTGATGCCTAATAAATATGAGGAATTGGGAGCCGCACTGCCATCGGGCATTTTTAGTCTCTATGAACAAAACATAGGTATGCTTACACCAATAATCGCGGAAGAACTTCAGGAGGCTGAGAAACTTTACCCGGCAGATTGGATTGAGAGTGCTTTTAAAGAGGCAGTTGCTTTAAATAAGCGTAGCTGGAAGTATATCGCGCGTATCTTAGAGCGGTGGGCTATTGAGGGTAAAGATAATGGAAAGCCTGGGAGAGATTTTAAAAAAGAAAGCGATTCCGGCAAATACATCAGGGGCAAATACGGACATATGGTTAAGCGCTGAGGCAGGGGAAGAAAGCTCGCCTGATTCCACTTGTCCCCTGTGTAAAGGAGCTGGCTTCGTATATCCTCTATTAGCTTCGGGGCGTCCTGATTTCAGTCGAGTTGTCCCCTGCAAATGCACCCATGGAGGGCTGCAAAAAGAGAAACTAGCTCAGCTTCAGCAATACAGTAATCTGGGCGCTTTATCTCGACTGACTTTTGACAACCTTCTACAGGCTGGAAGACATAGCGAAGCTACATCGCAGCAGTATTTCACACAGGCTTATGAAGCAGCCAAAGCTTTTGCTGCTGATCCCAAAGGATGGTTGGTCTTAATCGGCCCCGGTGGCTGTGGCAAAACACACTTGGCTTGCGCCATTGCTAATCATCGTCTAAGCCTAGCTCAGCCTGCCTTTTACATAGGAGTCGCTGATTTACTAGACCATCTTCGCTCTACCTTCAGCCCTAGCAGCGACATCGCCTACGATGAGCTGTTTGAACGAGTGAAAAATACCCCGCTTTTAGTCTTGGATGACTTAACCATGGCGGTTACTACCGCTTGGGCAAAGGGAAAGCTAAAACAGTTGCTTGACCACCGTTTCAATACTCAGTTACCTACAGTAATCACTAGCGATGTGCCAATTGAAGAGTTTGAGGAGGATTTACGAGGCCGCCTAACTGCCCCTGAGTTCTGTCAGATATGTGTGATTCAAGGAAAATCCTCACCGTCTTTAGAGCACCTCGGAGGCCTAGAATTAGAGTTATTACGAAAAATGTCCTTCAAAAATTTTGATTGTAAGCGATTGAACCTCCCAGCCGAACATCGTCAGAACTTGGAGCAGGCGTTCCGTATCGCCTTCAATTTTGCTCAATCTCCCCAAGGCTGGCTAGTCTTCCAGGGGGTTAATGGCTGTGGCAAAACACATTTGGCAGCCGCCATTGCCAATCATCTGCATCAAGAAGGCAAATCAGTCTTGTTTATCGTGGTTCCTGACCTCCTTGACTATTTGCGTTCTACTTTTAGTCCAGAAAGCAGAGTCTCCTATGATGAGCTCTTTGAGAAAGTTAAAAAGGCTCCAGTACTTATTCTTGATGATTTTGGTGAACAGTCAGCTACACCATGGGCTCAAGAAAAGCTCTATCAGCTGATTAACTACCGCTATAATGCCAGGTTAGCCACAGTAATTACTACCTGTTTTTCCTTAGACGAGATTGAAAGTCGCATCAGCTCTCGAATGGTAGACCCTAGCCTTAGCCTAGTCTTTAACATCATGGCTCCTGATTATCGGGGCGATATACAGGCAGCTCGGGAGGCTAGGTTACAGCAGCGATATTCTCGGCGAGGTCGCCAGTCTTAGAGAGCGTTTAGCAATCCTGCCTATCATTCTTCGCTCCGCTCAGGTGGCAACTAAACGGTCGTTAGGCTGATGGTGTTGCAGGCCGAAAGCTTTCCTGCTAAAATGGTCTAGATTACAAAGGATAAAATTGTGGTAAACGCGCCAGTTTTGGTACTCAATCAGAGCTACGAGCCGCTCAATATCTGCCAAGTGCGCCGAGCTATAGTCTTGCTTCTTCGTGGCAGAGCTGAGGTTCTAGAGAATGGGCGAGGTAATCTCCATTCCGTTGACAATGTCTTCGATGTCCCTTTGGTGATTCGCCTTGTTTACTTCATTAGGCGACCCCGCCGGCAGCGAAGAATGACCAAGCTCGAGATTTTCAACCGTGACCGGTATATCTGTCAATATTGTGGTCGGGAAAACAAGGAGCTCACTCTGGATCATGTCATACCTAGACGGCGTGGTGGGGAGCATAGCTGGGAAAATGTAGTCAGTGCTTGCATACCCTGCAATCGTCGAAAGGCTGGACGCACACCAGCCGAAGCTGGGATGCACCTTCTCCGCCAGCCCCGACCACCAAGCAACGATGGTTTCTATGTGCCTTACCACTACCTTCGTATGTATACTGAGTGGCAAAAATATCTCCCTCAATAGCTGCCTTTCTCCCGTTGCTCATCAATTATTACAATTATTATCCTTTACGCCAAGTTATCTGGTTAAGAGGCATTTCTACAGTGGCTCCGGTCTCTAATTCCACCGATACTGCTTCTTTCAGTGGGTTGTTGCCGACTACTTTAGCTCTGCCTAGAGATGTGGATACTTCCTGACCTAACTCAGGCAACCTTTCCTTCATAGCTTGGTATTGGTCATATTCATACCCCAAACAGCAAAGGAGACGACCACAAATACCCGATGTTTTCATTGGGTTGAGCGCAATATCTTGCTCCTTCGCCATCTTGATAGAAACTGGGGCAAATTCACCGAGAAAGGTGATACAGCATAAAGGAAAACCACATTTACCTAAGCCACCGACTAATTTGGCCTCGTCTCTGGCTCCGACTTGCCTTAACTCAACACGAGTTCTTAGGCTGCGACTTAATTCCCGAACTAGCTCACGAAAATCAACTCTCTTCTCAGAGCTGAAAAAGATGGTAAGATGACTTCCGTCAAGATTATATTGAGCCGAAAGCAGTTTCATACGAAGGTTGAGCTTTTCATTCAACTCTCGGCACTTAGCCAGGGCTTTCACCGCCTTTTCCTGCTGTTGTTGAGCTTGCTCTATATCCTCAGCCTGTGCCTTGCGAACTACTGACTTTAACGGCTCAGTGATGTCACTGGATAAAACTTGTTTTGGGGAAATGACTACTTTGCCTAATTCTTGGCCATGACTGGTCTCAACTACCACATAGTCATTTACTTCTACAGTGATACCCGCCGCATCGAAATAGTAGATCTTACCAACTTGTTGAAAACGAACCCCAACTATCTCAGACATTATAAGGTGACGAGCATAGATAATATTTTATGCCCTGATTTTCCCCTCCTTTCTAGGCATATCGAGCATCAAAATCTCAAACACTAAGCGTAGATTAGCGTTTCTGGAAATCTGGCCTAACGATTTCTGTAAACTGTGGATGAAATACTTGACCTCCGGCAAAGTTAGTGTCTGTCCCCACTCCTCAAGAGCTAAGGCATAATCAACATTAGTAATAGCTTGTCTACAGCCGCATTTAGTTAACATCACATCACGCCACCAAGCAAGCCAAAGCTTTATCACCTCTTCAGCTGGTTTCCGGTCACTTCCAAACTGGGCAGCATAGACGAAGCGTTCCTCCCAGCCAGCGTTGGGCAAAGAGGACAATTCGGACAACCTTCGAGTCCGCTGCTGAAGATAACTATCATCAACTGAAGCCGCTATTGCCCAGCCAAGACAACCCTGAGACAGTCGAGCCAAAAGCCTAGCTTTATCACCATCAATCCCATGAGACTTAACAAGCACACTCTCTACTTCTCCACTAGGCATAGGCTTTAATTCCACCCGCTGGCAGCGAGAAATCACTGTGGGTAAAAGCCATGTCTCCTCAGCAGTCAGGAGAAGCACAATCGCTCTAGGTGGTGGCTCTTCTAGGGTCTTGAGCAAGCAGTTAGCCGCTTCGCTGGATAAGTATTCGGCGCCATCGATAATAAATACTTTATACTTGCCCTCGTAAGGGGGCAAACTGGCACTTCTCTGAAGCCCCCTGATGTCCTCAATGCTGATTTCAACCTGTGGTTTCACCTCCTTCAAACCTTTGGCTGAGTTTAGACCTATAACTATAACATCAGCATGCTTGCCATCGAGGATTCTACGACAAGCCTGACATTCACCACAGGGTGGCTCAGCCCCTTGACAATTTAGCACTTGAGCCAAGTCGGTAGCCAGGGTGGTCTTACCCACATGGGGTGGTCCTACAAGGAGGTAAGCATGAGCCAAATTGCCTACTTTGAGGCTATGTTCAAGCAAAGCTAAAACTTTAGATTGACCAATCGTTTGCCACATATCACCTCTAAATTACATCTAAGCTCATCAAATCCTGATAGCTCTCTCGCCTTCGGATGGGGTGAGCTTTGCCATCTCTAACCATCACAATAGCTGGTTTGGGGACCATGTTGTAATTATTTGCCATAGGGATAGAATAAGCGCCGCTGACTGGTATAGCAATAATATCTCCAGGTAAAACCGGTGACAGAGCCACATCTCTGACTAAAATATCACCTGACTCACAATATCTACCAGCGATGGTGACTTTTGTTGACTCCTTCTCGCTAACCTTGTTAGCTACCAAAGCCTCATATCTTGCTTCATAAAAAGCCGGTCTGACATTATCGCCTATACCACCATCAACACAAACATAGTTCCTTATTCTAGGTATCTCCTTTATAGTACCAGCGGTGTATAAAGCTACTCCTGCCTGACCTACAATTGCTCTCCCCGGCTCGACGATAAGCTGAGGATAGGCTAACCTCAGCTCATCAGCTGTGCTTATCAGCTTGGAGACTATGGCTTCAGCATAATTAGCTATACTTGGCGTTGAAGAATCTAGCGTATATTTGACAGCAAAGCCGCCACCAGGGCTAAGTTCCTCAAGATGAAAGTCACGCTTGCCTTTCATTTCCTTGGCAAAACGGAGGGCGAGGTCTATAGCTAGCTGATAAGGAGACACCTCAGGAATCGGGGAGCCAAGGTGAAAGTGAAACCCCAAAAGGTTAAGGTTAGAAGCTGACATAGCTTGAGCTACCGCTATATCAGCCTGCCCGGTAGTTAACGGGAAACCAAATTTGCTATCCAGTATCCCAGTGGTAGTATGGCGGTGAGTATGGGGGTCAACCCCCGGAGTAAGACGAAGCAAAATATTCTGGACGATTTCCATCTCTTCAGCCAGCCTGTTAACCAAGTCAAGCTCATAAAAGTTGTCAACCACAATCCGGCTGACCCTCCAGTTTAAAGCCAGCTTTAGCTCATCCGTTGTCTTATTATTGCCGTGAAAGTAAACCTTATTTGGAGGAAAACCCACTGATTGAGCCACGCTCAACTCTCCACCAGAGACAACATCTAGCCCCAGCCCTTCTTCTTTGAAGATAAGGGCTAAAGCTCGATTCAGGAAAGCCTTTGATGCGTAGATAATCAATGTCTCCGGATAGCGCTTGGTGAACTCAGCCTGGAACTCTCGGCATTTAGAGCGAAGAGTAAACTCGTCAAAAACATAAAGGGGTGTGCCATATTCCCTAACCAGCTCAACGCTATCGTAGCCACCGATGTAAAGGTGGCCGCGGTTATCTACTTCTGTTGTCAACGGAAACAGGGAAAGCTTGGGCAAACTATTCTGGCTCATTTAGACAAATACCACTGATATCGGCAGACTGCAGTCATTATACTACCCTCACATCCAATCTGTCACCCCAGTGGTAGGAGCTGTTTGAGGCATTCACAAAACGAGGGGATAGCATAGGTAGCAAGACTTCTTCTTGATTGGGGTGGGGCTATCAAGGCAACTATCTTAGAGGCTTGTGGAAAGCTGCTAGCGCTTTTATCCAGAAGCAGATGGCACCTAATGAATGCCTCTCTTTCATTGCCATAATCACATTGACGCCAGACCTCAACGGCGAGTAAAATTCTGATATCGTGTACCATAAAGTGACCCTCGGTAACGGATTGCGTCTTATTACCAGCAGCATGCCTCATATTCCTTCAGTCTCTGTGGTTTTCTTCATAGGTGTCGGAGCGTGCTATGAGATTGAGGCTGAAGTTGGCATTTCCCATTTTATCGAGCATCTCTGCTTTAAGGGCACCCAAAGGTACCGGACTTCTAGGGAAATCAGTGAAGCTATTGAAGGCGTTGGTGGCATAATCAATGGTAGTACTGATAAGGAAATAAGCAGCTTCTGGTGTAAGGTAGCTAGCCAGCATTCTCTTTTAGCTGTGGATGTGCTTGTTGACCTGTTACGTAATTCTCGCTTCGATGCCAAAGATATCGACCGAGAACGCCAGATAATCATTGAGGAAATAAATATGAACCTTGATTTCCCACAGCAGCGAGTGGGCATGCTAATCGATGAGCTTCTATGGCCAGGGCAGCCATTGGGGCGTGACGTAGCTGGGAATAAAGAAACGGTAGCTGCTTTAACTCGCCAACAAATGCTCAACTTCTTTTCCCACCATTATTTACCAAACAATACTGTGGTTAGCATTGCTGGTGATATTGAACAGGAACAAGTGCAAGACATCATCAACCAAGCTCTCGGTGACTGGATCCCTAACAAGGTATCGGCCCGTTTTTCAAACGGCGGTAAACAAGAAGCACCTAGGTTACATATCGAGTTTCGAGATACTGAACAAGCTCACCTTTGTCTTGGTGTTCCTGGGCTATCTCTTCTTCATCCTGACCGTTTTACTATTGACCTACTTAGCGTAGTATTGGGCGAGGGGATGAGCAGTCGTCTATTCACTGAGGTCAGAGAACGACAGGGGCTTGCCTATGATATTCACAGCTATGTTGATCATTTTACGGATTCAGGAGCAGCCATTATTTATGCTGGAGTTGACCCTGAGCGAGTTGACAGTGCACTAAAGGCTATCCTTAGCCAGCTTTATCAGCTCAAGGAAGGCATCTCTGAAATCGAACTCAATAAGGCCAAAGAATTAGCCAAAGGGCGGCTGCTATTGAGCCTAGAAAATAGTCGAAATGTTGCCGTTTGGTTAGGGGCTCAGGAGATGCTTACTAACCGCATCCTCACTGTAGATGAAATCATATCCTTGGTCGAAGCTGTTACCACTGATGACTTAAGGCGAGTCGCTCAGCAACTTCTGACTAGTGAAAAGCTGAATTTGGCTATCGTCGGACCTGTTAAGGAAGAGGAAGCGTTAGCAGACCTGCTCAAGCTCTAAAGCCCTGCCAGTAAAGGATAGAGCTACCCATTTGGTCGGCTCTATCCTACAAGGCTTTTGTGTCCCTCTAATACTCCGGCATAGGTGGCATTGGTGCCTTCTCTTTCTCTGGAATGTCGGTCACCAGAGATTCGGTGGTCAGAATCATATTGGCAATGCTGGAAGCATTCTCCAAGCCGGTCCTAGTAACCTTAAGCGGGTCGATAATGCCCTTGGCCACCATATCGCCGAAATCACCTTTCACCGCATCATAGCCAGTACCTTTCTTGCTGCGCTTAACTTTATCCACAACCACCGAGCCCTCCTGCCCAGCGTTTATAACAATCCAGCGAAGTGGCTCCTCTAAAGCCCGCTTAAGGATAGCAACGCCGGTAGCTTCATCACCTTCCACCTTAACCTTATCTAGAACCGGGCTGGTATTAAGTAAGGCAACACCACCACCAGGCAGAATCCCTTCCTCAACTGCAGACCTGGTCGCCGATAGGGCATCCTCAAC
>DUEX01000030.1 GCA_011170325.1 Dehalococcoidia bacterium
ATGAACTGCCATTTGGTCACCATCAAAGTCAGCATTAAAAGCAGCACATGCTAATGGGTGAATCTGGATAGCATTACCATTAATAAGTACAGGCTCAAAAGCTTGGATGCCTAATCGGTGTAATGTTGGAGCCCGGTTAAGTAATACTGGGCGTTCCTTAACTACCTCTGCCAGAATATCCCACACCTCGGGTCTAGCTTTCTCCACCTGTCTTCGAGCACTCTTAATGTTGTGGGCATAACCTTGTTCGATCAGTTGGCGCATAACAAAAGGCTTAAACAATTCCAAAGCCATGTGCTTAGGCAGACCACATTGGTGGAGTTTTAATTCAGGCCCGACAACAATAACTGAGCGACCGCTGTAATCTACTCGTTTACCTAGAAGGTTTTGGCGGAAGCGGCCTTGCTTACCTCTAAGCATATCAGACAGTGATTTTAGTTTATGGGTACCCGCAGCTGTAGGCACGCGTCCTTTCCGCCCACTGTCAATAAGTGCATCAACAGCCTCTTGGAGCATACGTTTCTCATTGCGAATGATAATTTCTGGGGCTCCCAAATCAATTAGCCGTCGGAGGCGATTATTGCGATTGATTACACGTCGGTAAAGATCGTTAAGATCGCTGGTAGCAAAGCGGCCGCCGTCTAACTGAACTATGGGACGAAGCTCTGGAGGCAATACTGGAAGCACAGTCAATATCATCCACTCAGGCTTATTACCACTGCGCCAGAAAGCTTCAACTACCCGCAATCGCTTACTGGCTTTCTTACGACGTTGTCCTGAACTGGATCGAATCTCTTCAATAAGTTCCTGGCGCAGCTCTTCAAGGGTACTGCCCTTAAGAATATGCAATATAGCTTCAGCACCCATACCAACTTCAAAAAAGTCACCATATTTCCCTTTAAGTTCTTGATATTGGCTCTCAGTAAGGAGCTTTAGTGGCTGGAGGCTTTCTATCTCTGCAATTCTTGCCTGTAGTTCGTCTTCAAGCTCAGCTCTTTTGTCAACGAAGTCGCGTCGTAGCTGGTTTACCTTCTCCATGGCTTCTTGATCTGGCTGCGACTGAGCTTCTGCTTCTATCTCTTTAATTTGGTTCTCCAATGCTCGTTCTTGTTCAATAATCTGCTGAGGGACTTCGTCTTTAAGTTGCCTAATTCTCTCTTGACAAGCTGTTTTATCAACCGAAATAATGACATATTGTGCGAAGTAAAGGACTCGCTCTAAGCTCCGGGGGGAGATATCAAGAAGCAATGCTAACCGACTAGGTACTCCTTTGGCAAACCAAATATGAGCTACCGGGGCAGCAAGCTCGACATGCCCCATTCGTGTTCGGCGTACTCTAGAGTGCTCTACTGTGACCCCACATCTATCACAGGTAACACCACGATAGCGTATCTTTTTATACTTTCCACAATAACATTCATAGTTTTTAGTTGGCCCAAAGATTCTTTCACAAAAAAGTCCGTCCTTTTCTGCCCTTAAGGTTCGATAGTTGATTGTTTCAGGCTCAACTACCTCGCCATAAGACCAGCTTCTGGCTTGTTCTGGGGAGGCCAGCGAAATACGGATGGCGTTAAAATCATTAACTTCAGCCATTTATCCCCTTCATCTCAAAGCTTTAGGCTTAGTTCCGATTTTTTTCTTTTCCTCGAAGAAGCTTATCATCTCCTCCTCTTCATTAAGTAGCTCAAGGGCTAGCCCCAAGCTGCGTAATTCCATAAATAGAACCTTAAAGGATTCAGGAACACCTGGCTGGAGTATATCTTCACCTTTAACAAGAGACTCATAGGTTTTAGCTCGGCCAGCTACATCGTCTGACTTCACAGTAAGCAATTCCTGAAGCATATGACTAGCACCATAAGCCTCTAATGCCCACACTTCCATTTCGCCGAAGCGTTGCCCTCCGAATTGAGCCTTGCCGCCGAGAGGTTGCTGAGTGATTAGAGAATAAGGGCCAGTAGACCGGGCATGTACCTTGTCCTCGATAAGGTGAATGAGCTTCATCATGTAGATATTGCCTACAGTTACTGGTTGATCAAATGGTTCACCACTTCGTCCATCACGGAGACTAATCTTACCGAAGATAGGTGGCGATTGCTTTTGCTCAAGGTATACCTTTTCTACAGTCCTTTCTACCTCCTCATCGCTAAGGCCGTGGACCTTTATATCTAAGCCTTCAAGCCATAAGTGAAGACAAGCTTTCCTTGCTTCTCCTGGATAGCGGTCATCGAATACTCGCTCCGCATTGTAGCCACGATCAGTAAGCCAAGCTTTAACCTGGTCAAATCCAATATCATTAGAATTGTCATGACTGGCCAAACTGATTACGCCTGACTGCTGAACTATCCAAGCTCTAGCTAGAGCATCCTCGATAGCAGTGTTATCAGCTCCGTCGAAGATCGGATTTAGTATTTTGAGCCCCAGTGTTTCAGCTGCCCAGCCTAGGTGCGTCTCTAGAATTTGCCCAATATTCATGCGTGATGGCACACCAATAGGGTTAAGAATTATATCCACTGGTCTACCATCAGGCAAGAAAGGCATATCCTCCTCAGGCAGAATGCAGGAGAGAACCCCTTTGTTACCATGTCTACCTGCCATTTTGTCTCCCGCGGAGATTTTTCGTCTCTGTGCAACCCATACTCTCACTAGTTGATTCACGCCTGCAGGCAGGTCACCATGACTATCGCGAGAAAAAACTTTAACGTTGATTACTTTCCCCCATTCGCCATGTGGTACTCTAAGAGAACTATCCTTCACCTCACGGGCTTTCTCACCAAAGATAGCTCGTAATAATTTCTCCTCGGCAGTTAGCTCCGTTTCTCCCTTCGGACTAATCTTGCCCACTAAGATATCACCCGGACCTACTTCAGCACCTATACGGACGATGCCAAACTCATCTAGGTCACGCAGGCTCTCTTCACCTACATTAGGTATATCTCTAGTAATCTCTTCCGAGCCGAGTTTAGTCTCACGGGCTTCTATTTCATACTTCTCGATATGAATAGAGCTAAAGTCATCGTTTTTAACCAGTTTTTCGCTAATGATAATAGCATCTTCAAAATTGTATCCCCGCCAGCTCATAAAAGCGCAAAGGATGTTTTGCCCCAAGGCAAGCTCGCCTTGATCTGTTGCTGAACCGTCGGCTATGACTTGCCCCCTTTTGACTTTATCGCCTTTACGCACTATGGGACGTTGGTTAACACATGTTCCTTGATTAGTTCGGACAAATTTCATTAATGGATAAACACGCTCGTTTCCATCCATCTCGTTAACCGTAATCTGAGTACCGGTAACTGAAGCAACTTCGCCCTCCTCTCGGGCAAAAGCAACTTGCCCGCTATACTTAGCCACTTCCTTTTCCATCCCGGTAGCTATTAAAGGAGCTTTAGGACGAAGCAAAGGCACAGCTTGGCGCTGCATGTTTGACCCCATCAGGGCTCTGTTAGCATCATCATGCTCAAGAAAGGGTATGAGAGAAGTAGTGACACTAAAAACTTGCTTTGGTGAAACATCCATAAGGTCTATCTTGTCTGCCGACTCTTTAAGGTACTTGCCACCTCTTATGACACTGATTCTGTCCTCGATAAACTCATTTCTCTGGTTAAGAAGAGCATTAGCTTGGGCAATAGTATATTGTTCTTCTTTATTGGCAGTTAGATAAACGATTTGCTTAGAGACGAAAGGAACTACTTTAATAGTTCGAGGAGACAGGGAGGCTAGTTTTTGAACGATTTCATCACTAACCACAGTTCCGGCAGAAGCAAGGCAATTCCCATTATTGTCAAATATGTCCTCTAGAATCGTTCTCCCCAGCAGCTCTTCAGCGTTACTAAGCACCTCGGGGATGACCCTGCGGTAAGGTGTTTGTATAAAGCCGTGTTCATCAATCGAGGCATAAGTAGCCAAAGAGCCGATGAGACCGATGTTTGGCCCCTCCGGTGTCTCTATAGGGCAGATTTTTCCATAGTGGGAGTGGTGAACATCGCGAACATCAAAGCCAGCACGCTCACGGGAGAGCCCTCCCGGACCCATTGCTGAAAGCCGACGCTTATGAGTTAGCTCAGCTAATGGGTTGGTTTGATCCATGAATTGAGAGAGTTGTGAACCACCAAAAAATTCTCTCATAGCAGCAATTATAGGGCGGTTGTTAATTAGAGTAGCTGGAGTGGCATCTTCAGGACCAATGATGCTCATGCGCTCTTTGATTGTCCGCTCTAAGCGCAGCAAACCGATGCGAAACTGATTTTGTATAAGGTGTCCTGTTGTTCGTACTCGCCGATTACCTAGATGGTCAATGTCATCTGGTGCTTCCTTACCGTTGTTAATCAGTATAAGGTGCCTCACTATCTCTACAAAATCTTCGGGGGTTAAGGAGCGATGGGACTGGGAGGTGCTAAGCCCCAATCTTTTATTAAGCTTATATCGTCCGACCTTGCCTAAGTCATAGTGTCGGGGATTGAAAAAGAGATTATTTAGAAGCGTCTGGGCGTTATCAATGGTAGGAGGGTCGCCGGGACGTAATCGCCTATAGATGTCAATCAAGGCTTCAACTTTAGTCCCTACTAGGGGCTCTCTGTCCATTGTAGACTGAATAAAGGCATGCTCCGGCGAAGTGTCTACTTCTTGGAAAAGCTTGAGTAGTTCGTCATTGTTGTCATAACCTAGGGCACGCAATAAAGTTGCCACAGGAATTTTCCTCTTGCCATTCACTTTTGCGAAGATGATATCCTTATTGGTGGTTTCAAACTCCAACCAAGCGCCGTGTTCAGGAATTAATTTAGCAGAGCATAGCTCATTGCCAGTAGCTGAGTCTTCTTGTAACCTAAAATAAATGCCAGGGGAACGAAGCAATTGATTGACTACCACCCTTTCCGCCCCACTAATTATAAAGGTACCTTTATCTGTCATAAGAGGAAGGTCACCAAAGAATATTTCCTGTTCAGGTCTTTCGCCGGTTGCTTTAACTATTAATTGGGCCCTAATGTAGAGAGGAGCCGAGTATGTCATATCCCGCTGGCGACATTCATCCACAGAGCATGGAGGTTGGCGGAACTCATAGCCAACGAAATGCAACTCTAACCTTGTACCGGTAAAGTCTTGAATAGGCGAGACTTCTTGGAAAAGCTCTTTTAGTCCCTCTTCCTGAAACCAACGAAAGGAATCAAGTTGAACCTGAATGAGATTGGGAATCTCTAAAACTTGAGGGAGTTTAGCAAAGGATTTCCTGTCTTCTGGAACGATGCCTTGCTTTTCAGGCGCTAGCAAAATAGACATAAGTTCTGCCGGTTAAAAATCGGGAAGAAAATGGTATAACAAATCTAGCTTAATCAAGAAAGAAATAGATTGTAACTGGGGAAAAACTAGGTAAAAGAATGAAAAGACATACTAATCTAACGCAACAAACAAAAATTATAACACTAAATTTATTAATTGTCAAGCCCTTCGCTGAGTTTGTGATATAATTTTTAAATTCTGGACTGGTATTAAAGTCTTGGGCTGGAGATAAAGATGATTTTGGAGTCCCTTGTTGTTGGCCCTTATGCTACTAATTGTTATATTGTCGGCTCAGAATTGACCGAGCGGGGGATGATTATAGACCCGGGAGCTGAGGCTGGGACCATTCTGAAAGCAGTGAACGAGCTAGGCTTGTCAATATCCTTGATTGCAATTACTCATGCCCATCCTGACCATATTGGTGCACTTAAAGCGGTTAAAGAGGAAACCGGAGCTGAGTTTGCTCTACATGAAGCTGAGGGAGATAGAGCGTTGCAGGTATTGTCTCAGGCGCTAACTTCTATAATGGCAGGTTCTCTTAGCCGACTACCTAGGCCAGACAGGTTATTGAAAGAGGGCGATGTTATAGATATAGATGACTTACATTTCACTGTCCTGCACACTCTAGGACACAGCCCCGGTGGCATCAGCCTCTTTGGGCACGGGGTGGTCTTCAGCGGTGATACCCTTTTCAACTTTGGCATTGGCAGGACAGATTTTCCCGGCTGTAGCCATGCCCAGTTAATGGATAGTATTCATAACAAGCTTATGACTTTACCTGATGAGACCATCGTCTATCCGGGACATGGTCCTCAAACCACTATAGGTGCCGAACGCAGAATGAATCCCTTTTTGCGTGGCTAGATATTATTAAATTAGTCCGGGGAAGCCAGCCAGGGTTGGTGCTAGAACCAAGGCGATTATCGACATCAGCTTTATCATGATGTTTAGCGATGGTCCTGAGGTATCTTTCATCGGGTCACCAACGGTATCACCGACAACGCTCGCCTTGTGGGCATCCGAGCCTTTCCCCCCGTAGTTACCTTTCTCTATCCACTTCTTGGCATTGTCCCATGAGCCGCCGGCGTTAGCCATTGTCACTGCCAGGATGAATCCAGTGGCAATGGCTCCCAGGAGAAAGCCGCCGAGTCCTACTGGTCCCAATATGAAGCCGACTATAATTGGGGCGATTACAGTCATTAGTCCGGGGGCAATCATCTCTCTCAACGCTGCCTTTGTGCATATGTCAACGCATTTACCATATTCTGGTCTGGCTGTACCTTCCATTAACCCTGTTATCTCACGGAACTGTCGGCGAACCTCGTTGATTATAGAGAATGCGGTTCTGCCCACAGCAGTCAAAGTCATACTGCAGAAGATGGCGGGCAACATGGCGCCGAGTAGTAACCCGGTCAGAACTTTAGGGTCTAGCAGGCTGAGCTCGCCAAACTTGATTCCTACCATCTGGGTGTAGGACAACATTAGAGCTAGAGCAGTAAGGGCCGCTGAACCGATAGCGAAACCTTTGCCTGTGGCGGCTGTGGTATTTCCTAAAGAGTCAAGAGCATCAGTCCGCTCCCTGATTTCTGGAGGTAATCCTGCCATCTCCACAATTCCACCGGAATTATCGGCTACAGGACCATAAGCGTCAGTAGCAAGAGTAACGCCCAAGGTAGATAACATGCCAATGCCGGCGATAGCTATGCCATAGAAACTGGCAAAGTTATAGGCGAGGACAATAGCAATAGCGATAAAGATGATGGGTGGGAATGTGCTCATCAAACCGTTGGAGAACCCTCTAGTTACTGTTGTCCCAGCTCCGGTCTGTGAGGCTTCAGAGACGTTGCGAGTTGGTTGGTAGGCATACGAGGTGAAATAGTTAGTGCTTTCTCCAATCAACATACCAGCAATTAAGCCAGCGAGAATAGCCCAGAATACTCCTAAATCAGCTTTCAGCAGGTAAATGGCAAGGAAGGCGAAGACTGCGGTGAGTACGGAGGCTGAGAATGTGCCGCGACGAAGTGCACCGAGCAGCGCTCCCATCTCCGGTTTATCACCCACTCTGACTAAGAAAACCCCAATAATTGAGGCTATGATTCCGCCGGCTGCCACCATTAGTGGCAAGTACCAGGCAATGGTCTCACTGCCAACAACACCAGCGGCTATGGCTACGGCACACAATGTTATTGTAGCGATAATAGAGTCCACGTATGATTCAAAGAGGTCAGCGCCCATACCAGCAACATCGCCGACATTATCGCCGACGAAGTCAGCAATAACCGCGGCGTTTCTGGGGTCATCTTCAGGAATTCCCTTTTCTACCTTGCCCACGAGGTCGGCGCCAGTGTCAGCCGCCTTGGTGTAGATACCACCGCCTGCTCTGGCAAATATAGCTACTCCTGAAGCGCCGAAGCCAAAGGCAGGGATAATCCTGAGAAAATCAGGATGGGTGTGAAAGGCGAAGTAGAGGATAGCTAAACCGATTATGCCGATGCCAACAACGCACATCCCCATTACGCCGCCGCCGCGAAATGAAACCTTCAATCCCTCATTGAGACTTTTCTGAGCTGCGGCAGCGGTTCTTCCATTGGCTCTGATAGCCATATTCATACCGGCGTAGCCAGCTGCGGCAGAGCATATAGCTCCAAAAATGAAAGCTAGGCTTACCCACCAGCCAAGGCTGGGGATTATACCTAGGATGATGGCTATGACAACTACGAAAATGCCTAGTATTCGGTATTCTCGATTTAGGAAAGCTAGAGCACCTTCTTTGATAGCTGCTGATATCTCTCTTATTTGTGTGGAGCCTTCATCTTGTCTCAGGACATAGAAGGCTAAGAAACTAGCGAAAGCCAATCCGAGGATTCCAGTTATTGCTGCTATCCATACAGGGTCCATTTGATTCTGCTCCTTTCTTATATAGTCCTTATGTAGTAGATACTAATAAAGGAGCTGTTTCTTTAAGCATTAGCTCCTTAACCTAAACCTATAATAAGTTGAGATAAAATTTGGCACCAACTCAGAAATTTACTATATTTAGGACGCATCGTCAAGTGCTGTATCGCAAAGAGTGCAGGAAATTCTTGTCTCTATCGGCTCACTTGTAGGGACAAACTTCAGGTCTGTACGCTTCGGACACGTCTTTAGACCTGTCCTACATTTGCTCTAATTTCTCTTCGAGTTCCTTTTGTCTTAAGGCTAGAGTAAGGTCACCTCGGGTCTTCTCCAGAATGCCGCGAACTGCATCAGTTGTTCGCCTTAACCCATAGGTTATGGCTTCAGGAAAGTCCATGGTTACTAGCGTAGCATAGATGTCATCCATTATGGCTAATAATTCTTCGCATCGAGAAAGGTCGTTCCGCCTTAAACTATCTAAAAGGTAGCGTCTCAGTTCACCGACTGCCTCGCCCAGGCCGTTTAAGTAGGCCGGGTAACTAACCCCAAGTGTCTCCGGGTCAGGAAGTGATTTGCCGGTAACTATAGCCAAAGTGATACTCCCTTCAGCAAATTCCTTCTGGGCATCATGGACAAAACCGGCGTGACGCAGGTCATTATGTTTATTAAGGATGTTGTGGTTTAACTCTTCGAGCAAGACATGAGCTGAACCTAGAAGTTGCTCGGCTTTGGCATTTTCCTGACGATGCACAGTGCGGATAGCATTGGCACTATAGCGCGTTATCTCTCGACAAAGGCGCAGTATATTTTCTCTGGCTGCATCCTTAGTGGAGAAATAGAGACGAATCTTCTCAGCAATAGCTTCTAGATTCTCTGTGACTCTCTGTTTTCGGCTCAATTTGTGTAACCAGTTGGCGTGTTGCCTCTTCTATGTTTTCTTGAGTTAGGATAGCGCTGATAACTGCTGCTGAATCAGCTCCGGCAGCTATGACTTCAGCGATATTGTCTTTATTGATGCCGCCGATGGCAACCAGGGGAATAGATATCGCCTGCTTGATCTGACGTAGCTGCTCTATGCCAATCACGGTGGCATCCTTCTTAGTTAGCGAGGGAAATATGGAACCTACGGCGATATAATCTGCCCCTTCAGCTTCTGCCTTTAGCGCTTGGGCTAGGGTATTTGTGGAATAGCCAATAATCTTGTCAATGGGTAATTCCTTCTGAACTACGGATAAAGGTAAATCAGCCTGTCCGATATGGAGTCCATCGGCATAAACAGCCAGAGCTATATCGAGATGGTCATTTATTATAAAAAAGACATCGGATTTATGGCATAAATCTTTCAGTTTTTGAGCTATAGCCAATAGCTCACCTTTGCCATGATGCTCATCACGAAGCTGAATAATCTTAGCTCCGCCACGGATAGCTTTACTTGTTACATCGGCTTCGTCCCTCATCCCTAATGTCTGTGTGTCTAGGATGACATAAAGCCCAGACAGCCGTGTTATCTTATGTTGGCGTAGTATTTTAGATATTAATCCTCGCTCTAATGTATAGAGGTCAAACCGTGCCCGTTTAAAGTCGTTTGAATCTAATTTTGGGCTTATCTCTGGAAGCTTGGCTACTTCTTCTATAACTCGCAATGCTTCTTCTACCCTTTTGGCATTAGCTGTGACAAGAGATGGTAAATCTTGTGGTTCGCTAACTGATTCGATGTTAACCCCCACATCTCCCGGCGAGTTTCTCTGTGACAGGAGAGCTGTGCCAAATTTATTCAGGCTTTTGACCAGCCTATGACGCATCGCTTTTAATTGCTGGCTTGAGGCAGCATCGTTGAGAAGAAAGCGAGCTGTGTCCTCAAGGAAGCGTAATCCCTCTCCAATACGATTGAGGTTAGCGTCAATGATACGAAGCGTCTGGGGAGGCACTTTTTAACTCCTTCAGTGGTTCAGGCAATTCACCTTCTCTGGCAGCTTGAATTTTCTGCTGAATTTCAGCGGGCATTTCCATACCTATGTCTTGGAACCTTTTTTCTGCCCATCTACCGATGTTGCGCGGGTCTTTATAATAGTCTTGGCTTGGAAACATACTTGGTTCACCGCTTTCCTCATGTATGGTCTTTATTGATTTGTGGTAAGCGAAGCTGGAAATAGTGCGTACCAAATCAGTGTTGCCGCAGGCTGAGCATTTAGGTTCAAAAGAGGATGAAGTCTCCCTTACTAAAAAGCTAGTTCTCTTGTGACAAGCGGGACAGAAAAACTCGTAGATAGGCATAATATTAAACCTAATCGGCTCCCTCGGTGGCCTCACCTAGGGACCCACCTAAACTGTTGCTGGCTAACTCAGCGGGCATTTCTCCTCTCTCCATCTTGTCAACCATCTCCTCATATTCTGGGGCAACTTTTTCTCCTTGGCTCATCCGTTTATTCCATTCGGCTAAAGCCTTGGGGTCGTTGCTCAGCATTCCTTTTACTAGTTGAGAATCGGAGAGTATATTATCATAGACATCTTTATATGTTTTATGTACGGAGAAAGTAGAGAAAAGCCGTTGTAGAGTATTGTTGCCGCATTGTGGGCAAGAAGGTGAAGATTGAGAAAAGGTCGGAAGGTATAACATAACCTTACCTTGGCAATGGCGACACCAGTATTCATAAATTGGCATGTTCAAGCTCCCTGGTTGCTTAAATTGTAGCATAAAAGGAGTAAGATGGGAAAAATGAAGAATAGGGTCTGAGGATAACCTGTTTCAGTTAGAAAAGCCTGAGTAATAAGGAATGCTACTTAACCCCGTTGAAGTATAATGTGCTATGCGATAGAATACGAAGCCAGTAAGTAGGGATAGAGAATCCTGACACCTGAGGGAATTAAGGCGCTTGTCACACATAAAAGTGATTGTCAACCCGGTTGCCGGTGCTGGAAGAACTACTAAGAAATGGCCAGAGATTATGGGCTTGTTAAAAAGCATCGGGTTGGACTTCGAACATGATTTGACAGAGGCCCCTGGCCATGCCATAGAACTTGCCAAATCAGCAGCTAAGAAAGGCTGTGAGTTGGTAATATCCGTAGGCGGCGATGGCACAATGAATGAGGTTGTGAATGGTCTTTATGCTGCTGATGGCATTGACAATGTGATGCTGGGTATCATAAGCACAGGAACAGGTGCCGATTACATCCGCACCATTGGCATACCTCGCAGTTACAAAGAGGCTTGCCACTGTCTGGTGAATCCGAGAAAGCTCATAGTAGACCTCGGTGTCATTGAATACACAAGTAATGGCCAGACGGTGAAGCGTCTCTTTGTGAACTTTGCTGGCCTGGGTTTCGATGCCGAAATAGTTAAGGCAACTACCCAAAAGTTTAAGGCCTTGGGTAATACGTCTTCTTACCTTATGGGGCTATTTACTACTCTCATATTTTACGAGAACCGGAATGTATCACTTATAGTGGATGGAGAAGTGGAGGAAAGAAAGGTTTGCACTGTCTTGATGAGCAACGGCAGGTATGGGGGAGGAGGTATGCTTGCAGCACCTAATGCCGACCCTGCGGATGGCATTTTAGATGTATTGATAATAGATGATTTGACTAAACTAGACCTTCTCCGGTCACTGCCACGGATCTACAAGGGTACTCACCTCACCCATCCCAAAGTTACCGTGAAGAGGGCACGAGAGGTAGAGATACGACCTGCACAGCAGATGGCTGTCCAAGCTGATGGCGAGCTTTTGGGAGAAGCCCCCGCCCGCTTCTACATCATGCCTGCCGCATTAAACGTTGTCATCTAGGCAGTGGATGCTTCATGCCCAGCAGCAGTTAATGTCCCCTACTGCTAGCTGAGGTTGTAGGCTGTTGAGGATCAATCACTGCCACAGTGGTACGCATCACAATTATCGGTATACCTGTGGGATCAATTGGCTTTCTTTACCTTTCCCTGCTTAAAAGTTATCTTCTTTAGCTAGTGTAGGTAATCTATCTGAACAAACATGCCTTTGCCCTTAGTTGGGGAAGTAGTAAAATAGGGGGTGGGTGGGATATGTCTATAACTCCCATTAGGCGGCAATATCTTAAAATCAAGCAGCGCTATCCTGAGGCTATAGTTTTCTTTCGATTGGGTGATTTCTACGAGACCTTCGACGAGGATGCTAAGATTACTTCTCGAGAGCTGGAGATCACCTTAACCTCTAGAGAGATGGGGAGGGGGCAACGGGTGCCTCTGGCGGGGATTCCTCATCATGCTCTCGATAATTATTTAGCCAAGCTTATCAACAAGGGCTATAAGGTAGCCATCTGTGAGCAAATGAGCCCACCAGGCAAGGGATTGGTGGAGCGTGAGGTCATTCGTGTGGTGACACCGGGGACAGTGGTTGAGCCTGGGCTGCTGGCGGATAAGAGTAATAACTATCTGGTTAGCCTGGTTATTGAAGGTGAGGAGGCGGGGATTTCTTATGTGGACATTACCACTGGTGAATTTGGTACTACTCAGCTTTCGGCAACTCAGGTTTCTGATGAGCTGGAGCGTCTCCATCCGGCTGAACTTCTCCTCCCTCAGAGCATTGAAGCCAGCGGTTTAATGTTGCCGGCCTCGGTGACTCGACTTGATGACTACTGGTTTGATTTAGAAACTGCACATCAGGCTTTGATCGGGCATTTCGCAGTGGCTTCTCTTGAGGGTTATGGGTGTGCTCACTTGCCCTTGGCTGTCAGGGTGGCTGGCTCGATCGTTCATTATCTTCAAGAAAACCAGAAGGCAGTGCTGGGACAATTGAGCCAGCTTACTACCTATTCAACTCAGTCTTTCATGACCCTAGATGCTCAGACCAGACGCAACCTGGAGCTCTTTGCTAGCACTCGCTGGGGGGTTAGCTCCGGGTCTCTGCTTTCTGTAATCGATTTGACCAAAACTGCGATGGGAGGCAGGCTGCTAAAGAAGTGGTTAGGGCAGCCGTTACTTGACATAAAACAACTGGTCAGTCGGCAGGAAGCTGTAGCCTGGTTTTATCGGAATACCTTGATTCGGCACCAGGTCATGTCTCTTCTTGAAGATATTGCTGACCTGGAGCGCCTGGTTAATCGGGTAAGAAGCGGCATAGCTACTCCCAGGGATTTGGTGGCGCTACGTTACAGCCTGGAGAAGCTGTCTGAGACAAAAGCGGTGATAGAAGAAGGTGATTCTCTAGTTTGGTTGACTTCTGAGTTGAAACCCAGCCCCGATGTTGTGGATTTAATCGCACAGGCAGTCGTCGATGAGCCTGGCGCTAGCCTGGAGCAAGGTGGAGTTATAAGGGAGGGCTTCTCTCAAGAGTTAGATGGTATTCGGCAAGCTGCATCGGAGGCAAAACATTATCTGGCGAACCTTGAACGACGGGAGAGGGAACGTAGTGGTATCAAGTCTCTGAAGGTGGGCTATAACAAGGTATTCGGCTATTATATTGAGGTGTCTAAGCCTAACCTCGGTCTCGTCCCCAAAGACTATATTCGGAAGCAAACGCTTGCCGGGGCAGAGCGGTTCTTTACTCCGGAGCTTAAGGAGTATGAATCGGCAATTCTCAATGCTCAGGACAGAATAGTTGAGCTTGAGGCGGCTATTTTCCGGCAAGTTTGCCAGCAAATAGCCAGTGCCAGCGAGCGAGTATTATCTTCGGCTAAGGCTTTAGCCGAGGTTGATGTATTCTGCAGCCTGGCTGAGGTAGCAGTCAGGTGCGGGT
>DUEX01000031.1 GCA_011170325.1 Dehalococcoidia bacterium
GAGGTAGTTGACGACACTTGACACACAAGCCTATAAAACTCAGGCTTTCGGTCGTTGATAAAATCGACTTCATGCTCCCCTGGGACAACTACAAAACGCTTTCGGCGAGCTTCTGCTGGTTCGACCTCAGCATAAAGGATATCTTCTTCATTACGCTTGCCTTTTGCCAAAGATTTACCAAACCAATGAGCAATCTTACTGCGACCTGAGAAATTAACCCCTCGCTCCTTACCAACACGGTTGACCGCAACACAAAAAACGTGATTCTCAATGGCTCTTGTAGGGACGATATAGTCAGGGTAGACTTTGCCAGTCTCAGGCCAATTGGCAGGGAAAACCAGTAGATCAGCACCCTGCAGCCCTAGAACCCGAGAATATTCAGCAAACATCAGATCGTAGCAGATGCCTATCCCGATCTTGCCCACCTCGGTGTCATGGACAGTTGGAGGCAAGTCACCATGGTTTAGGAAGCGGTCAACCCCCAGATAAGGAAGGTGAAGCTTGCGATGTTTCCCCACCAGACCGTGGGGACCAAGCAGCACTGCCGCGTTGTAGCACTTGTCTCCATCCTCCTCAAGGAGACCAACGATGACATACACACTCAACTCCTGGCAAGCAGCCATGATCTTCTCTGTGCTCGGGCCCGGAATTGGTTCGGCAACAGTAAGGGCCTCCTCCAGGCCAGAAAAGCAATATCCCGTCAGGGCACATTCGGGAAGGACAATAAGCCTAGCCCCCTCCTTGGCAGCAAGCTCTATTAGTTCAAGGCATCTTGCTAGGTTCCTCTCCTTCTCCAAGATTTTGGGCTCCATTTGCAAGCCAGCAATCTTAACCTTTTCATCCATTACGATTACCTCCCCATATTTCAAATGCTTATGAAGATGTCCTCCAAGCTAGACGGAAAACTCATCGAGAAGCTCAATCTGTTCCCCAAATGCATCATGCAGTGAGGTCCTACCATTACTGGTTGCGTGGGTAACCATAACCCTTATTCTGTCACGGGAACATAGTAAATTAGTTAAGAGCTCTCGAACAAGTTTCTGTGAACCATGAGCACTTTGAAATGCATCGACAAATTGTCCCCTTCTCTTTAGCTCTCCTATAGCCTTTGCAAATCGACCCGTTTGCCCTTCTCCCTTAATACCTCTGGCAAAGGTCGAAAGGCTGAAATCATTGGAAACAATGTACAATGCTTTGACGCCGATATCTAGATTTTCCAAATAGCTAACCATCTCCGCGTAATTGCACGCCACAAGACCAAGCTCAGCAGGTATATGCCTTTCATCAAACGTGGGAGCTTCACTAAGGAGAGGAAATTCTTCTTTCATATGGTCTGGTAAGAGAGAAAGAGAGTTTCTTACACGAGGTGAGACAAAGGTCTTTCTATTAGAGTCTTGAAAGCAGCCTTCTATACTCTCAAGATTCTCACCAGGAGTTACATAAAATACTAGATAGCCTCGTTCCCCTCTTACTAAGGCCTTCTTCTTACCTGAATACTTGACATAGTTATCAGGAGCTATATCAGGCATATAGCCAATTACCACAGTACCTATATTCCTTATCAACTCTGGCTCTTTTAACCAGAATCTGTCCATAAACTCGGGAGCATAGAGTAAGCGCATGTTGCCACATTCAACGATGAATGCCCAGCAATCAGGAATACTATGCCTTACTCTGATGGGCGTAATTCGGCAATCACCAATATGGAATAGTCTAGCATGTTCAAGTGTCCCAACATGGTGAACATTTGGATAGACCAATTTCCTCTTCAATTTGCTCGCCAATAGTGCTGCAGTGTCATTGAAAACTCGCCAGGTTAAATCACCAGCATATACATCTATATTAGTCTTCGGACTTAAAGCAAATAACCCTGCGTAGTGATCAGTATGTCCATGTGATAAAAGGCAGTGGTAATGTCCGGCTGTAAGCACTGGGTAGTCAATGCCCGGCTGCCACTCCTTCTTACTTGCCAGTACATTGATGAATTCTCGGTCTGCAAAGAAAAACACTCCTGCATCGCAAAGAAGATGCGCCTCAGGAGTATTTATTTCTACACAAGATCCCACAAACGGGGTTGTCAAGGTATTCTGGTAGGCTCTAGGTCTGTGGTTGATCACTCTTAACATTAGGATTGAACCTTGGCCTAAGTTATATGCCCTTTCCTACTGTGTATACCAGATAAAACCTAACTTGAGAGCTGAGGGGCAATCTTCTTCAGCTCTTTCGTGATACAAGGGATTCCTCCATCCGCACACCTGTCATTGCCTGGGATGCCATGAGCTAAACCTCAAAAGCAAGGCAAGGGATAATTTGTCTTCACGGATTCAGGCTATGAAGCGCCTATCGCCGAAAGAAATCTGGCCTGAAAGGATCCCACCTACCTACCAGTCGGTCGAAGGCAGGTTCAGGGAAAGTTTTCTTAAACATGCGATAGTAATACAGCTCCTCGACGGAAGATAACCATGGGTTACCTTCTATCCTGTTGTGCTGTGAGAGTTCGCTTTCAGAAATGCGCTTCTCTGCCAGGTTGCGCATGATCCATGCCACACCTGAACCCTGCGCAAAAAACCGCTTTGTCTGGTAGATAATGTGCTCGGGTAGACAACCTTCGAATGCCTGACGTAGAATCCACTTCCCGACTTGTTCTGGGCCATGAATCTTGCAATCTATCGGAATCTTCAGACAAAAATCAACCACCTTTGCGTCAAGGAATGGCGTACGAGTTTCTATGGAATTTGCAGCTGCCAATCTGTCTAACCTTTGCAACGCTGTATTATGGGCAACATTCACAAGTGTATCTACGATATTGGCAACTTCCTCCGGGGTCTTTCCCTGTCTGAACTGACCATCGTATCCGGCAAAGAATTCATCGGCTCCCTCGCCAGTGAGAACGCAATTGGTATGCGGACTGACAAATCGTCCAGCTAGGAAATTGGCAATTGCCCCATGCACACAGCTTTCCTCAAACATCTCCTGGTGATAGATGGCCTGAGGCAATATCTCGTTTATCTCCTTTTCACCAAACATTAACACATGATGCTTAATACGTAGGTAGCTGGTTACATCTCGAGCCAGTGGGAGATCTTGCCCCTCCTCCATACTTACTGTAAAGGCTTCGATATCCGGCTTTATCTGCTTAGCCATGTAGATTATGAGGCTGCTATCTAAACCTCCACTTAAGAGAACCCCTCCCACAGCATTGTCTTGCATCCGCCGCTGTATCGCCTCTTCCATTAGTTGAGCTACTACCTTTTTGGCCTGCTCGAAATCCTCAAAGTCAGGGGTTTCTACAGCCCGACAAGTATATTTCTGGAATCCCAGTTCTTGGGAGTAAACATAGCTAGGCGGGAACTCCTTAACATCATCAGCTATACCCACCAGGCTCTTTGCCTCCGAGGCAAAACATAATCTGCCATCGCTATGTCCATAGTACAGGGGTTTCACGCCCACAGCATCACGAGCCAGTATCAATTTACCCTTGTCATATATGGCACAGGCAAAGTCTCCATCTAACTTCCCGGCAAATTGGGTACCGAACTTGTCATAGAAGTACAGCACGGCCTCTGCATCAGTCATGTCTGATTTCTCTGGATTGTATATACGTCCATCAAGCACAACTGCTCTCTGACCATCAGATATATAATGTGAGCCAGCCTTCGAGTCTCCACCCACATTCAGCTCGCAGCATCCCAAGTTTATCCCTTGCTCCCGGTTTGTCCAGGTCTTGTGAGGACCTCTGTGCTTGATCCTCTCAAGCATACGATCTAACTCATCATTGTCAGCACCTTGAATTCCGGCAATTCCTGCCATAATCACTCTCCTTTCTTCAAGGTCGTTATATCTGAACTACGCCTTCTCCTCTTTGAAAGCGTCGAGCACCTTAACGGCGTGGAAACCGTCCACACAATAGGCATCTGCTCCTATTTCCTGGGCATATTCATCAGAGACCGCTGCTCCCCCAATCAAGACTTTAACCTTATCTCTAAGACCACTCTCTTTCAGCGCTTCGATTATCTCTCCCATTACTACCATCGTAGTGGTTAGCAGAGCAGAAAGCCCCAGAAAATCAGGTTTATATTCTCCGACAATCCCCACAATCCTTTCTGTAGGCACATCTGTGCCCAAGTCGTTTACCTCATATCCGGCACCCTTAAGCAGGATAGAAACAATATTCTTACCGATATCATGAATATCTCCCTTCACAGTGGCTATGATGAATTTCCCCTTAGTCGCCACGTCCGACGCTTCAAGATACGGCTTTAGAATATCCATAGCCCCACCTACTGCTTCGGCGGAGGCTAACATATCCGGGATAAAGTATTCCTTCTTGGTAAATTTATCTCCTACAACTTGCATTCCTGCAGTCAGAGCCTGCGTGATTATTGTCTCCGCAGAGATCTTTTTCTCCAATGCTAACTGTGTTAACTCCAGTACTCCAGGCGTCCCGGCCATATTCTCGTCTATTCCTTCGTCATCCTTAGTCCTTCTTCCTTGAATAACATTTTCCTTAAGCAAGGCAATTATGTCTTCACTCATTGCTCCTTCCTTTCTTCATACACGTTCAGCCTAGACAATATGCCAGGAATCTCTTGGAACACCCTGCTAGTCGTAGCTGGATCTATATGTTCTACAGGTTGTGAGAGAAGTTGCTTCATTCTCTCGTAGGCTAATGCCAATACATTATCCGTCTCTCCATCCCCTTCAAACGGATAAGGCATTGACAGTTGCCCACTACGTAGCATGGGGCGAATATAGCGAATGTATAGCTTTTGTGGCGTCGCCACCACTTCTCTTATCTGTTTTAGGGTATCATCGATCTCCGCTTGGCTAACCCTCGGCGGCCTTAGAAAGAACTTAATCATCTGAAAGTGCGCATCGTCCAAAACAGCCTGGAGCAGACAGAAAGTAGAATTCCCATCGAGGAGGCCATAGGCACAATGCAAGTATTGCGGCCCGCTCAAAGTGACTAATATGTCTGAGAATAATCTTTCTACTGAGGTTTGCATCCCTGGTGTTTTTGTATCGCAGACGCCTGCTGTAGAATAGCAAGGTAACTTATAGAATCGGGCCATTTGAACACAGTCAATATTGTATTGGCTGGATTCAGGAGCGCCATAGGAATCACTAAGATTATCAAGCCGGGCTCTTACCGGTACACTGCCGTAAAGCACTGGTGTCCCCTTACTCACCAACTGGCTTAATGTTACTCCTGCTAGAACTTCAGCATTTATTTGAGCCATAATGCCGCCTTCCTTGATAGGAGCAGTGGTTCCAGCCTGGGGTGAGGAGGAAACTACTATAGGCAGCCCCCTCCTACAAATTTCAATTAACGTCTGAGTGGTATCCTCGACAAATTGTAGAGGGCTCTTAACTAAACAAGTGATAAAGGAAATAATGGGGTTTTCCTTAAGTTCTTCTCCCCCCCCAGCTATCAACTTTGCCATGTTCACCACGTTATCCAGTTGTTTCAAGCTGGTTAGTCCTGCCATAACGTGCTTGGTGGTGTTATTCAAGGAAGCGAAGAATTTGTTAACGTCTTTGTTATCTTCTGTAATGTCTTTATCCTGGATATTTACCGGACGGATGAAGGCATCTAGAGTCTCCAGATGCTCACATAAGTGCGCTGCCTGGCAAAGGTCCAAGACAGTGCCACGTCGTGGGTGAAATTCCGGCACCATAACTTCAATATTAGGATCAGATTTCTTAACATAGGGTTGAAAATCAACATCGAGCCAGATATTAGTCTCAGAGCCAGAAACAAAGAATACCCTTGGCTCTTCACCATTCATTACCAGACTATTATCCTTATTCCTGGCACCTAGTTTGACCGTTTTGGGCGCACTATCAAGGGCATGGAGAACAAGTTCCTCTGGTATTTTCACAAGCCAGCAAGGATTATCGCTGGAGGAAACTGATGCAACTTCTGCACCGTTGCTATGGAATATTTCTGTGGCCTCGCGATTAAAAGATATCAATCCAGGTTCATTCAAAATCTGTATAGAAGCCTGGTGAACTTGCAGCACTTGCTCATTAGTCATTCTCTCATATGGAGTGTGAACCAAAATTCCCTCTCTGGGCACTTTATTCCTCCTCGTTAGATTGTCAGTTTTGCTTAGAATGACATCCTACTTGCCAAAAAGTTCTCCTATATGCCTTTGAATGTTCTCTCGGCTCAGATTATGCGCAATACATATGTAGTGCGAGCCTTTAGCGGCTATCTGGCAAAGTATCAGCCGGCACACTCGATAGAACATACCTCTCAAAAACAGTCTATCTTCGAATCAAAGACTGCAGTCATCTATCTCAGACACGGCCTCACCTTATTTATCCTCAGCAGAGGCTAGAGATTCCACTATCCTCACCGCTTGAAAGCCGTCTGCGCCGTAGCCATCAGCACCTATACTCTTGGCAAATTCCTCCGAGACAGGAGCTCCGCCGATGATGACCTTCACCTTATCCCTGAGCCCGTTCTCCCTTAGTGCCTGCATAGTATCCGCCATGTGTACCATGGTGCTGGTGAGCAGCGCCGAGAGCCCCAGGAATTGAGGCTTCTCGTCTCTCACCGCATCCACAATGGCTTGAGGATCCACATTATTTCCTATGTCCGTGACCATGTAGCCTGCCCCCCGAAGCAATATCGACACTATATTCTTGCCGATGTCGTGGATGTCTCCTTTTACCGTGGCCACAACTATCTTGCCCTTGTCCTTGATGCCACTCTTGGCGAGGTGGGGATTTAGTATCTCCATAGCCACCCCCACCGCTTCGGCCGAGGCCAGCATATCTGGAATGAAGTACTCCTTGGCCTCAAACTTCTGCCCCACGATCTCCATGCCCGCGGTGAGCCCATTGTTGATTATATCCACTGGGCTCACGCCCAAGGCGAGGGCTTTCTCGGTAAGCTCACTGACACCAGGTTGACCAAGCATCCCCTCGTCAATGCCCTCGTCGTCTCGGTTTACTCTCCCTAGGACAACATTTTCTTTAATTAGCTTAATTATATCCTCTGCCATTCTCGCCCTCCGTCTCTAGTAATCCTCTCAGCCTCGTTAAACTGCGTGTCTCCTAGTCTACTATGGTGCCACTCCTGTACGCCCTAATATACCCTTTACAGAAAGGGTCCTTCCCCGTAAGCATGTCGGCCACCTTGACAAGGCTCATTGCCTTAGCGTCGAGGGGATCAAGGATTGCAGCATCGAGGCCTGCATAAGCAGCCATCAACAGGAAGGCCCGGTTGACCAGCTTTCTATCGGGTAAGCCGTAGGAAATGTTGCTCAGCCCCATGACTGTCCTAGCGGCCGGATAGCGTAACTTAATCTGCTCTATAGTCTTTAGTGTGACTAATCCCTGACTGGAATCCACAGCGATAGGAAGTACCAGTGGGTCAAAGAATACCTGCTCCGCTCCCATGCCCACCCGGATCAGGTGAGCCATTATCAGTTCACATGCGGCCAGCCGCTGTTCAACACTGTCCGGTATCTCCTTATCTCCCATGGCCAGCGCCACCAGCCATGCCTGGCGCTCTGCCGCCAGAGCGCCAATGGATGCCAGCCTTGCCGGCTCAGCGGTGACAGAGTTGATTATCAGCCTTTCGCCCCGGTAGTTGCGCAGCGCAGCTTCTATAATAGCCGGGTCATCGCTATCAATGGCAAGTGGCTTGTCCGTGGCTACCTGCACCACCTCCACCAGCCACTCTATAGTTGCCGCTCCATCATCCCTAGAGCCACGCCGAGCACCAACGTTCACATCGATGAAATCAGCTCCGGCGGCGGCTTGATCTCTGGCCAAGCCCTCCAGGAATTCCCTGTCCCTGTTGGCGATGGCTTCGGCAACGGACTGGTTTGATGCGTTGATACTTTCTCCAATTACCAGCATATGTCAGTCTACAATGCCTGATATCTCCGAGCGCACTTGTTGCCTTATCTCATCAGACAGGCTGTAGTTATGGTCAGCTATAATCTGAGGTACTATTTCGGCTGCCCTTCTCCAGGTGGTCTTTCTTCCCCTGACCTCCCAATCCTCCCTACTATCTCTATCGCTCAAGGAAGGCTGGTAGTGCTCACTCCGCATGAAGCGCCTAGTGTGCTTGGCAGCGACGAAATTACCCCCTGGCCCCACCTGCTTGATGAGGTCAAAGGCTGTGGTATCATTGTTCACCGTTATACCTTCGATAGCTCTCATCACCATTCCCAGTATCTCATTGTCAATAACATACTTCTCATAACATACAGTTAGTGCGAATTCCATGAGTCCGGCAGCGTCGTGGATGAAATTGGCGCCTGCCAGAGCACAGAGCAGACTGGTGAGAGCAGACTCATAGCCACTCTGAGCATCTAGCACTTTGGAGTCAGTCATACCACCAGTGGCATAGAAGGGGAGATTGTAGAACTGCGCCATCTGGGCGCCAGCCGCATTGAGCAGCCCCATCTCAACAGAGCCTGCAAGGTACTTGAGATCACTGAGGTCGGTGCTGGTGGCGACGGAGCCGAATATGACCGGTGTCCCTGAATTAACAATCTGGGTAAGCATGACGCCCATCAGGGAGTCCACAGTCTGGATTACTAGGTTCCCAGCAAGCGTCACCGGTGAGGTAGCCCCACATAATGGCTCGGCAGGACATACCAGGGGTATGCCGCTCTTGGCAACGGTTACGATAAAGTCACCATATTCCTTATCCATCTTCAAGGGGCTTATGTTACAGGTTATTATGGAGATGAGGGGGCGTTGGCGAAGTGTTTCAGCAGAGCCTGCAATGATCTCTGCCATCCGTATCACCTGATTCACCCCATCTAAGGTGTAAACACCTCCCATGATATGCTTGGTGGTATTGTCCAGGCCAGCAAAGAAGCGGTTTACATCCACCTGCTCCAAGGGCAGTTCGTTGGGATAGGTTGGCAACAAGAACAGGTGGATGTTATCCAATCCATCAACCAGTTTGGCGATGCGCTTCAGGTCTTCCAGAGTGGCCGACCGCTTCTGGCCAGTGTCCGGGTGATAGATATAAAGCGCAGTTCCCCCAGTCCCCGTGTATACCCGCTGCCCGCCCAAGAGGATGTCATGCTTCTCGTCCTGTCCACAGAGCTTGATCTCCGAGGGTGCCCGCGCTATCAGTTCCAGGGCCTTCTCCTTCGGCAAGCGCACCCGACGCCTCTCCCGATCCACCCAGGCCCCAACCCCCTCGAAGAGTTCCAACGCCGCCTCCGAGTTTAGCTCAAAGCCTACCTCTTCGATTATCCGCATTGCGGTCTGGTGAATTCTATCTATCGACTCTTCAGTGAGTGGCTTGAAGCTGCCTCCAGACAACCCCTTCCTAATCATGGACTGGTATCATGCCTCCTCCCCAGACAATCACATTTGTTGCAGGTTTTGCATGGGTTATAATCCTCCATATCAAAGGGGCCGATACCGATAATGCCCGATACTGACTTGCGCGGTAACATCAGACACTCCTTGGTCAAGCGAACCCCGATTGAAGCGCCGTTCATAGCCCGGAAGACCATTTTCTGTTGTCTTATGGGCCAGTCACAGTAGCCGGGGCTAAAGCGCCGGCTCGTGCAAAGCCCCTGAGCACAAGCCTCCTCCCTCATCCTATCCTCGACAGACTCGGCTAATTTTTCAGCAGTAACTGAGCCTATTGCATCCAGCACAGCCGACTGAAGCACGAGCCCATCCTCAGCAAGCCAGAGAACCATTTCCTCCAAGCGATTGCCTATTGTTACTAGGAACACCGCAATCTTTTCGCATTGCTCCAGCAGCCGGGCAATAACATGGCTTTCAAACACGATCGAACCCTCAACATAAACGCAGGAGCGCCGAACTCCCTCAATATCTCTGATGATATATGAATACGATGGTTCAATAAGCTGGTGAGCGTTCTCTACATACTCATCGATCAAAGATACAATACGAGCCGGTAACTTGTGATGGGTACCATACCCAATACTGCGCAGTACCTGCCACCTGTCAATCTCAATATCTTCTTGGTTGCTTACGGTCACCATAATCCTTTCATCTCCTTCATCTGAGATACAAGGCATATGTGGAAACTCTTGCCTTACGTGGTATCACAATACATAGGGCGCATTGCCAGGAAGAGGGAATAACTTGGGGTACAAAGCATCCACAAAAAGCAGCTTTGCGGGGTTTGAAAACAGCTTGAAGAAAAGGAGACTATTTAATCAGGAGGTTACCTGACCAGTATAGACGTATGACAGAGCTATTATCAACCTGCGGAGAAAACAAGAGATAGGCAATCCCCACGTCATATATCATCCCCGTCATATGTCATCCCATCGATATAGGCTCACCTCCTAACCTCCTTGCGAGATTTCTCGCTCCTTTCCTAACCTGATTTGCAAGCCTCATTATAGCACATCATCCACCCACCGTCCACTTCAGTGTTAGCTTCGGCACCTGCTGTAAAATAGGGCTCACTGGCATGCAAAATCCATACCTGTTTTCCTAACAATCCAAATAGGGTTTGCACCAAAATAGCCTGGAACGGTGTGAATCGGGGGCCTACCGTAATCCAGCGCACATCGGGATTAAGACTTACCATCCTACCAGCTAGAGCTAACCCGTGTCCATGTGGAATGTAGTTACGACTTTGGAGAAGGAGATGCTGCTAGCCCTGGTGTCCCCTGGATGCGTGCAGTCGAGCCCCAAAAAACAACGAAGATTCTGCCGTCTGCTGGATGAGGATAAGCAATATACTGTGTTACACTCTATACTCTGGAAAGTAATCGGCAAGATTCATACCCTGAAAATATACGTCGCAGACGAGTCTACCACGGTCAACCCCGTGCGGCGTTCCCAATTCAACCTTCCTATTCTGGATAAGGATAGAAAGCTTCTGTTCAGCAGCCATCGCTTCTGACCCACTTTTCGGAGCATCATAACCTGTTGCTCTCACGCGATCTCCGGTTTCGTCTTCCAATTCCCACGGCGGAGATACCGCAAATGTATTCCCATCAATAACCGCTGCCACAGTAAACGTCTCCATAACTGCCTCCGTGTAAACTCAATCGCAACTGTATGTCTCTTTAGGATTATACATCTTGCCAAAGCCAAACGGAATACCCACCGATACCCCCTTCCCCATATAACACCGGAAGCTTTTACCCAAGGGTGCAGTTCCACATCCCCAATGTCATGTCGTATTCAGCAACCAGACAACCAAGCCAAAACCAGCGGCCTGCCGCTCACTATGCTAGCCCAGATGGATAAAATGATTCTACCTTATATATTTTCTCCGTATTTCTTAACTAAATCAGGGTCATAAGGTGCTCTTCTCCCACTACACCCTTCTCTTGGGCATAACTGGCAACTTTCAAACTTAATCTCAGTTGGAAAGTATATCCCAGACACAGACTTTAATGGGGACATTAAGAAATTCTCGGTTAGCCTCACGCCAATTAAATCCTCAACATTACCAAAGATTGAAAACAGCTCCTTTTGTTGTGTTATTGGCCAATCCTCTAAAGAACCTGGGCTCATTCTTGATACCTGTCCAAGCGCGTAATTCTTTGTTAAGTAATCTTCAAGATGGCTGCGAGCTGACCTTAGAACCATGCCCTTAATTATATCCAAATAGTAATTTTTCATAAGGTCATCTGAAGGGACAGATATTTTATCCAATTCTCTCCCACATGTCGCAACATATGGAAAAGCTCTTTCTACCTTATCCAAATTGACTCTGAGAACACGGCTAGTAAACTTTACACCACCAATATATAGCGAGTATTCATTTTTGTCATAAATATAGGAAACTTCATAAATAGCTTTAGGTTTAGCTATAGGACGAAC
>DUEX01000032.1 GCA_011170325.1 Dehalococcoidia bacterium
TTTGCTTCTGAGCCAGAAGCTATGACACCCGCTTCACTAGTAACAAATATCAGAGATTGTTGCTCTAGAGCCCCTGATTTTATTAGCCCTAAGCTACCACTACTTGAGAAGATATTTAGGCTCTTTTTATCTGGGGGGAATCAGCCATTAGGCCTTACAGAATTGCTAGCCCAGTTTGGTCTTTACTCAGACAATCCTGCCTCACTGTCTCCTCAGACTCTAAGTTACCTTTTAAGCAACAACCGATACTATGGTTTCCGCCAAAAGCTTCAAGAGAAGGAGCTTGGAGCTGAAGATTAGGTCTTAGCTGCAGGTTTATTAGTATCTTACCTCGAAGTTGGCAAAGTTTCCGGTGAATTCAGACCAGTTCACCTCTATCTTTTCTACCAGAGCCTCAGGTGGTCCCACCTCAAGCTGTTTTATTAACTCTTCTAGTTTTGCTTTGCTGCCCTCAGCGTGTATTTCCACAGCGTTCGATCGAGGCAAGTTACGCACATAGCCTCTCAGGCTTAGGGCTTTGGCAATGCGGGAAGTGAAAGCACGGTAGAAAACGCCTTGGACTTGACCGTAAACCGTAACTGAAAGATAAGCTAACTCAGGCATCTTCTTATTAACCTCACTCCATAATTTCCTGAAAAGGAGTCCTACCTTTCAAGCTTGCTTTATTAGGCTGCTCTGGTAATGACTGGGTAGACCTTGTCTAGTCGGGTCAATCCAGCTTTATAAGCTAATTCAATAGCCTCAAGGAATTCTCGCTGTGATAGTGGTCTAGCTAGTTGAGGTATTTGGAAAGCTTTATAGCAAGGATGGTATTGGTCCATGATATTGACATAACTATTTCGAGAAATCTCTTCAGCTATAAAATGCACTGTCTCTTTCGTGCCAGCAAGCCCATGGGGTAAGACCAAATGGCGTATCAGGAGGCCACGAATAGCTATCCCATCTTCGTTAACTTGAAGGTCACCCACCTGGCGATGCATTTCCTTAACAGCAGCATGGTTTAGCAAAGGGTAATTTTCTATGCCCGATAACTCCTCAGCGATCTTTTCGTCAGAATATTTCATATCTGGCATATAAATGTCTACAATCCCATCGAGAATCTTTAAGGTTTCTATTGAGTCATAGCCTCCAGAATTATAAAGCAGCGGCAACCTTAAGCCTAGGTCTACAGCTATTCCTAGTGCTCCGAGAATTTGAGGCACCACATGGGTTGGCGAGACTAAGTTTATATTATGGCAACCTTTGGCCTGGAGGGATAGCATCATTTCGGCTAGCTTCTCTCTACTTACTTCAGCTCCATCACCAAGCTGGCTAATAGGATAGTTTTGACAGAAAAGGCATCTCAAGTTGCAATTGGTGAAGAAGATAGTCCCTGAACCGTGTCTACCAACTAATGGAGCTTCTTCACCAAAGTGAGGCCCGTAGCTGGAAACTGCTGCCAAACCAGTAGTACGACATTTGCCAGTTTCACCAGCTAGCCGATTAATACCACAATGGCGAGGACATACCTCACAATTTTGTAGCAGAGCTCTAGCTGCTTCTAGTCGCTCAACTAACTTACCGCTATAGTAAAGCTCTAAATAGGCTGCCATGCCTCTCTATTCCTCAGGAGGGCTTTGTGCCTTTTTACCCTTTTTAATTACCTCTACCGTTGTTTGAGGGGTGAAGATGGTAGTAGCTGTTTTCTTAGTCCCCTTCTTAGGCTTCTTAGGCTCTCTCCATCTATAATCTCTAGTCCCCATAATAGTCCCTCAGGTTGATTCCATATTGAGTATAGCAATAAAAGTTTAGCAAAGGCCGGTTCCTTTGTAAAGGATTTGGCGTAGGATTAACGTAAATACCTTGACTTTTGCGCTAGCTTTATTTATACTAGCAGCCCGTAATTAGTTCAGGTATTTTGAGGGTCTGATAGACTGCCCGAGTAGCGCAATGGTAGCGCAACCGACTTGTAATCGGTAGGTTAGTGGGTTCGACTCCCCTCTCGGGCTCTGATTTTAGGTTTGGGCTAGGAGGGGTGCCGGAGTGGTTAATCGGAGCAGACTGTAAATCTGCCGCTCGGAAGGGCTACGTAGGTTCGAATCCTACCCCCTCCACTATGTTGGAAATTTTGAAGATTGTCGATAAAATAATGTATAATTACTAACTATGTAATCAGTGTGTAGTGTATAATGCAGACAGTTTGCCCACATAGCTCAGCCGGTAGAGCACGTTCTTGGTAAGAACGGGGTCACCAGTTCGAATCTGGTTGTGGGCTGGGTAAAAAAGGAGGTTTTCTAAAATGGCAAAAAAGGTTTTTGAGCGTACCAAGCCCCATGTTAACGTGGGTACGATAGGCCATGTTGACCATGGTAAGACGACCTTGACTTCGGCTATGACCCAAGTCCTGTCAAAAACAGGGGTTACTGAATTTCGCTCCTTTGATTCTATAGATAATGCTCCTGAAGAGAAAGCACGAGGGTTGACAATTGCCATTGCTCACATCGAGTATGAGACCGCCAAGCGTCATTACGCTCATGTAGATTGTCCGGGGCATGCTGATTATATCAAGAATATGATAACCGGAGCAGCTCAGATGGATGGGGCTGTAGTGGTAGTTAGTGCTCCGGATGGACCGATGCCTCAGACTCGGGAACATATTCTATTAGCTCGTCAGGTAGAAGTACCTTGCTTGCTGGTAGCTCTCAACAAAACAGACATGATGGAGGATGAAGAGCTACTAGAGCTCGTTGAGCTTGAAGTTAGGGAATTGCTTACCAAATATGGCTTTCCCGGTGACAAAACTCCTGTCGTCCGGGTAAGTGCTCTCAAGTCTTTGGAATGTGGCTGTGGTAAGCGGGAATGCCAATGGTGTGGCGGTGTCTGGAATTTGCTGGACGCTATAGATGATTATGTACCACTCCCGGAAAGAGCTAAAGACAAGCCTTTCTTGATGCCGATTGAGGATATTTTTGGCATTAAAGGACGTGGCACAGTGGTCACTGGTAGAGTAGAACGAGGTGCAGTCAAAATCGGAGACGAGGTCGAAATTGTGGGTATAGAAGAGACGCGGAAGACCGTGGTAACTGGAGTAGAGATGTTCCATAAGACTCTGGAGGCAGGAGAGTCTGGGGATGCTGTTGGCTGCTTGCTCAGAGGCATAGAGCGTGATGAAGTGGAAAGAGGTGAAGTTTTGGCAGCGCCAGGCACAATTAAACCTCATACTCATTTTGAGGCAGCGGTATATGTGCTAACTAAGGAAGAGGGCGGTCGGCATACTCCGTTCTTTAACGGTTATAAGCCCCAGTTCTATATTAGGACTCTGGATGTTACTGGAGCTATAGAATTGCCACAAGGAGTGGAAATGGTCATGCCTGGTGACAATATAAAGATGACTGTGAAGCTTATTTATCCGGTAGCTATTGAAGAGGGGTTACGCTTTGCCATCCGTGAAGGAGGCAAAACAGTAGGTGCTGGTGCAATAAGCAAAATTCTTGGTTAGACATGGCTAAGAAAGGTGAGGCACGGGGTATTATTCATCTGGCATGCACGGAGTGTCAGGAGAGAACATATACGACTACTAAAAACAAGAAGAATGACTCCCAGCGATTGGAGCTGAAGAAATATTGTCCTTGCTGCCGTAGCCACACGCTCCATCGGGAGACTAAATAACCCTTGGCAAAGAAAGGTCAGTCTCAAGTTACGAAGCTCAAGAAATCTCGTTTTGCTTTTGTTGGTGACATTATAGGTGAATTGAGAAAAGTAGTTTGGCCAACAAAACAGGAAGCCTTGCGCCTAACAATCATGGTTCTCATTGTGTGCATTACTGTCGGTCTCATTTTAGGAGCTATTGATTATGGCTTTGCTGAATTAGTTGCTAAAGTATTCTTGGGTGGGAGCTAAGCTGGTGAGTAATGGTGATAAACAGTGGTATATTGTGCATACTTACTCGGGTTATGAAGAACGAGTTAAGAGAAGTCTAGAACAGCGAGTTAAGTTTATGGATGCTGAGGACAAGGTATTCCAAATAGAGATACCTACTGAGGATGAGATTGAGATTAGGGGTGGGCAGCGCCGGACGGTGACCAAAAAAATCTTCCCCGGCTATATACTAGTTCAAATGGTAATGGATGATGATGGCTGGAATGTAGTGCGCAATACGCCTGGGGTAACCGGCTTTGTCGGTAGTGGGAACAAACCAACACCTTTAGCTGAAGAGGAAGTCAATACTATTTTAAAGCAAATGACGGAGGGTTTACCCCAAGTTAAGATAGGCTTTAGAAAGGGAGAAAGCGTTCGAGTGGTTGATGGTCCTTTCACTGACTTTGTTGGCACAGTTGGTGAAATCAATATGGGAAAGGGGAAAGTAAAAATATTATTAACCCTTTTTGGGCGAGAAACATCGGTAGAGCTTGACTTTCTACAAGTGGAGAGGATGTAAATGGCTAAAAAGGTTAGGGCGGTCATAAGATTGCAGGTTGAAGCAGGTAAAGCCACACCAGCCCCACCAGTGGGTCCAGCTTTAGGCCAACACGGAGTTAATATTATGGCTTTCTGTAAGGAGTATAATGAGCGCACCAACTCTCAAGCTGGCTCTATTATCCCGGTGGAGATAACTGTGTATGAGGACAGGTCATTTACTTTTATTACTAAGACGCCGCCAGCATCTGATTTACTAAAGCGAGCTATGAGTGTTGACAAAGGCAGCAGTGCTGCTGGGCGGCAGAAGATAGGCACATTACCTCGTGAAAAGCTTTATGAAATTGCCCAACTCAAAAGAAAGGACTTAAACACTGTAGACCTTGAAGAAGCAGCTCGCATTATTGAGGGCACAGCTCGTAGCATAGGAATTGATGTGGAGTAGACAATGGTAACTCGAGGAAAGAAATACCAGGGAGCAGCTAAGCTTGTGGATAGGACTAAGGCTTATCAGCCTCGCGAAGCCATTGAGCTAGCTAAAAAAGCCACCTATGCTGGCTTTGATGAAACAGTCGAGCTTCATTTAAAGATAGGAGTTGACCCTAGAAGTGCTGACCAGCAGGTGCGAGGCATAGCCCTTCTGCCTAATGGATTAGGTAAGAAGATTCGAGTTCTTGTTTTTGCCCAAGGTGAGGCAGCAAAATTTGCTGATGAAGCTGGGGCTGACCATGTTGGTGGCGATGAACTTATTAAGAAAATTGAAGATGGCTGGCTTGACTTTGATGTAAGCATAGCTACCCCAGATATGATGGGCAAGATAGGCAAGCTGGGGAAAATTCTGGGGCGAAGGGGGTTGATGCCCAATCCTAAGTCAGGTACGGTAGTGGCAGCTGATAATTTGTCTGCGGCAATTACCGAAGTCAGCAAAGGTCGGGTGGAATTCCGGCTGGACAGGACAGCGATTATTCATGTTCCCATTGGCAAAGTTGGTTTTGACGAGGATAAACTATTGCAAAACTTAACTGCTCTAATAGAGGCCGTAATAAAGGCTAAACCTATTGGTGCTAAGGGACAATACATCAAGAGTGCTTCCTTATCAACCACCATGGGGCCTGGGATCAAAGTTGATCTTAAGTCTATTCTATTTAGCGCTTAGCTCTTTATAAATTAAATAACAGCTTCTGAAATTGTGCCAGTGACAGCAGGTGCTAAAAGAGCTTAAAACTGATGCCTGCCGAGGTAATTTAAGCGATGGATTGTGAGAAATCCAACTCAAGTTCTTGTGTCATAGCGCAGGAACTTTTTCATTTTTTAAGGATGGTGATTATGTTAAAGAAGAAAGAAAAGGGGAAAATCATTAGCGAGTTAGCTGATAGCCTTTCTCGATGTACTATAGCTATAGCTACAGATTACCGTGGACTTTCAGCTAAAGAAATGGTGCAGCTACGCCGACATCTAACTGAGCTGGGTATAGAGTATCGGGTAGTAAAAAACACGCTAACTCGATTTGCTGCCGAGAAAGCTGGTAAAAAGCAGCTAGAAGCATTCTTAGCTGGTCCTTTAGCCATAGCTTTTGGTTACGACGATGTAGCTAAGCCAGCACAGGCTTTAGATGAGCATATTCGTTCTTCAGGCTTAGTGTTGCGAATCAAGGGTGGAGTAATGGGTGACCGGCTACTTAGCTCCGAAGAGATTTCTACTTTAGCTGCTATACCGCCGAGAGATGTTCTAATTTCCCAGCTAATGGGGCAATTGTGGGCTCCGTTGCAAGCTTTACATGATGTTCTCAGTTTACCTTTACGAGGACTTTTTAATGTAATTCAAACCAGAATTCAGCAAATAGAAGGAGGGTAAAATGTCACAGAATCAAGTCAAGTCTGAGCAGCCTAAAGTAAAGGAGAAGGTTGAGGAGGTATCAAAAGCGAAGAAAGCTTCTAGGGTTAAAGAGACTTCGCCACAAGGAACAAAGGCAATGACAAAGGAAGATGTTATAGCTGCAGTTAAGAATATGACAGTATTAGAATTAGCTGAATTAGTGAAGGCTTTGGAAGATGAGTTTGGAGTTACTGCAGCAGTATCGGTGGCAGCAGCCGCAGCACCGATGGCTGCAGGTGCGCCTGCCCCAGCAGCACCGCCAGCAGAAGAGCAGACAGAGTTCACAGTAGTTCTCAAAGAGATTGGTGAAAATAAGATCAGCGTGATTAAGGCAGTGCGTGAGCTAACCACTTTGGGTCTGAAGGAAGCTAAGGACTTAGTAGAAAGTGCTCCCAAGTCAGTGAAGGAAGGAGTTACCAAGGAAGAAGCAGCTACCATCAAGCAGAAGCTGGAAGAAGCTGGGGCCACAGTAGAAGTTAAGTAATAATCATGTGAAGTTCCCCTGTGTTTTAGAGAAGGCTGGAGAAACTTTAGTCTTACTGTGAACAGGTAAAAAAACCGAAGAAGCTCGCCAAAGGGGTTAGCCTGTCACAGTTCATAAACAACCTTTGGCGAGCTTTCCGTTTTTTATAGTGAATTAACAATTTCAAGAGGACAAGGTATGGGGCGAGGCTTAATGTTACTTATTATCATAGTAACTCTTATAGGTGCTGGTTGCCAAGAAGCTATATCTCCATCACCGATATCCGCACCCTCTCTACCCTCAGAATCCCAACCAAGCCAAGGCTTTTTCTAAAAGTGGCAGAGCCATAGGACGGGACTGTGATTAATAGCACCCCAATTCGTGCCAGGGGCAGCACTCCTCCTAGGGCTGAAGTAGCATGAATGGGGAGTTGATTGATATTGATGACCCGGGTAACTTTGCTGCTATGGTCGAGTCCTAGGAGCGGCTTTCACTCTGCAACGAAATTAGTTTTTTCCTTGTAGTCCCCCAATAGAGAATTGGGTTGGGGGCAAGACTCTAAGCTGGCAATTTGTTACTAGCCAGCTTAGCTTAAATAGTGTAAGATTGATGGCTGAACATGGAAAATCCATAACTAGGGGTACCTTAATAATGTCTTAGGTCGTGAAGGAGCTTAAATGGTCGAGAGTGTTCTAGATTTAATTGGGAAAACACCTATTGTAAAACTGCACAGAGTGAACAATACAAGCTCAATAATTTTAGCTAAAGTAGAGGCCTTGAATCCTAGTGGTAGCATAAAGGATGTCATGGCGTTGTATATGATGGACTTGGCTGAGAAGAGAGGTGAACTTGACCCCGGAGCCAGAATAATAGAGGCTACTAGTGGCAACACGGGTATTTCGTTCGCTATGCTCTCACGGATAAAGGGTTACAAGTTTGTAGCAGTAATGCCTGAATATATGAGCCGGGAAAGAATACAGATGATGGAGGCGTTTGGAGCTGAAATCGTCCTGACACCGGCTGCAGAGGGCTTTGATGGCACTATGAAGAGATTTGAGAAATTGGCAGGAGAAAACCCAGATGCCTGGCTACCAAGGCAATTTAATAATCCTGACAATACCGCAGCTCATAGAGAAATCACGGGCAAGAGGATTTTGGAACAGGTAGATGGTAAAATCGATGCTTTTATAGCTGGCGTGGGCACTGGTGGCACGCTAATGGGTGTAGCAGAAGCTCTGAAGAGTGTTTACCCCAATGTGAAGATTGTGGCTGTGGAGCCCACTGAATCAGCGGTGATGAGCGGTGATGACGCCGGATATCACAAGATACAAGGGATTGGCCCTGGATTCCTTCCCAGTCTGATGAACATGGACCTTGTAGATAATATAATTACCATAAGCAGTGAGGATGCAATAAACATGACCAGAGATCTAATAAAAGAGGAGGGGCTGATGGTAGGAATTTCCTCGGGAGCCAATGTGTTGGCTGCTTTGAAGGTCGCTAGGGAAATAGGCGGTGGCAAGACTATTGTCACCGTCTTACCGGATAGAGTCGAAAGATATACAAGTATGGGCTGGTTCTAAGCCGCTTTCAATCAATGAGACATTAGTAGTTTAATAAGGAGGGAGCAGCATGACTGAAATGGAAATATGTGAAGTGGTCGCTAAGGTAATATCTCAAAAAGGTACTTGTGCCGCTGAGCACAAGGTCGGCGATGAATTTGCCATCGGAGATAAGACTCCACCTAATATGTGTTCTTGGGCATTCTATGCTCTTTTCCCTTTTGCCTCAGTGCTACAGTTCGGTGGCTCTTTTCCCTGGGAAGATGACTTAGATAGAACCACTGTTGCTTGCCCAGACCCAGCAAACCCGGTCGTCTTTGAATTGAAGAGAGTGCGGAAGTAATTTGTTGTTTGTGCGGAATGTCATTATGACCCTTGGTAATTAACAAAAGGCAACTATCCCTTGACAACATGTAGGAATTGTGGTATAATACATGTGAATGGGGGATAGAATAATGAAAAACGGAACGAAAATGCGAAGATTTACCGTGAAAGACCTTGATAAGAGGTTTCCAAATGACGATGCCTGCCTTGAGTGGATTAAGAATCATCGCTGGCCTCAAGGCATTGAATGCCCAGTTTGCAACAGAGTGACAAAGCACCACAAGGTTTCTAATCGCACCTGTTATGAGTGTGACTACTGTGGGCATCAAGTCTATCCACTTGCTGGCACGATATTCCACAAGTCTGCTACCCCGCTCAGGACTTGGTTTGAGGTTATACATCGAATGGCTTCTACCCGATGCGGGATTTCGGCTAAGCAAATCCAGAGAGAATTCGGAGTCACATACAAGACAGCTTGGCGTATGTTCAAACAAACTAGGACATTGCTTGCTGAAACCAGCCCTATCTTCGCAGGTGAGGTTTGAGGTTGATGAGACCTATATCGGTGGTGTTAGGCACGGCAAACGTGGGCGGGGAGCAGAAGGCAAGGTTGCGGTTGTCGGTGTGGTGCAAAGGCGAGGAAAGGTTATGGCTACAGCCGTATCCAATGTCAAGCGGTCTACCCTTGTTCCGTTTATCACTAAAAATGTAGCCTCCGATGCTGTTCTTTATACCGATGAGTTTCCGAGTTATGACCACATAACCAGATTTGGCTATAGACATAAGAGGATTCAACATAGTGCCAAGGTTTACGTCAGTGGGCAAGTCCATGTCAATAACATCGAAAACTTCTGGAGCTTGGTGAAGCGTGGTATTTCTGGCGTTTATCATGCTGTCAGCCCCAAATACCTACAGTCCTATTTGAACGAGTATGCTTTTCGTTACAATCATCGCAATGATGAAACTCCTATGTTTGAGTTGTTTCTGAATCGGATTCAGGTTTCTTGATTGGCTGTGATGCCTTGTCGAGAATCTCATGGAACTGCCTTTTGGTAATACCATAATCTACAGGTTCCTTTGACCTTTTGTCTGCCTTAGTAATGTGTTCACTTTTTATCCCTTGTCTCTTTTGTCTTGGCTTTCGTGACAGTTTCTTGTTCATATTTTTGTACCTCTTTTGCTACTTCGTTATACTCAGTAAGACTCCGTCTTATGCCTATAAAAAATTGCTTAATTTGGTTAGCATCCATATACCTAATATCTTTTGAATCAATGTGAATACTAACATGGGGTACATTGATATTCCTAATATCTTTATCTGCTATCCTTTTCCTATTTGCTCTCCTATCCATTCTATCCATTATTCTTGGGGCAATTAAGGAATAAGCACCAAGTAAACTTATGGCAAAAAGGACAAAAATTAAAGTGATTCTTGGTAACTCCATAATCATACCTTTATACGCTTCTGCACCAGTTGGGCTAACAACAAGCACAATGCCACTGATAAGTGTAAATATTGTAGTGAGGCTAGTGATTGTCTCTTTGACAATATAAACAACTTTCCTACTAAATTCCACAATACTACTATCCATAATTCAATTCTACCACAATAAATGCACAGAGTATTTACAATCTGTGTCCATATTGACACTTTTCGAGTAGATGTTACAATAGTTCTGTCTGGGATTAGAGGATGCCAAGAACATATACCCCCGTTAGACTTGCCTGCCCCCATTGTGGTAGTGATAGATTCCATATGCGGAAAGGGTTTCATTTCTTTGCCCGTTTTAGGTGCCATAAATGCAATGGGACATTTTTCAGGGCTAGGTGTATGAGGCAAAGACCTCTTAGGCATTGATGTAATAGTCATGATTTCTCCCTTGGAGGTGTATCATGCTTGTAGCTTTCATCCTTGCGATGGCAATGATTGTTACTGGCTTGGCGTTTAGTATCTTTACCGAGATTAGAAATGTCGGAATTTGGCTTATTGGTATTGGTGGTGGTATGGTTGTAGCAATCGCTATTATATATTTCCTTGAGAAATGGAAGGGTAAATAACCTAAACTTTCTTTTGTGTTTTTGTGACCATAAGCCAAGACCACTGATGATAGCCAAGATGAAACCGAACAATATTGTAACGATAGGATAACCGTAAAGACCTATGCCTAAAAAGGTAAGACTGAGAGCTATCAAAAACAGATACGCTAAAAGACGAAGATGTGCCTTCCCACTTTCTGGCGAAGGCTCTTCGTCTGATTTTCCACCCCCATTACATGTATTGAGGGTATAGTTGCCTAACAAAATATCTAAGTCAGGGGCTTGACAAAATTCTGCTGTTCCATATACGCTTAGTTTAGATAGCAATTCTTAGCACGGCAACAATTATTTTTGTAGATGATGTTCCAGTTGAATTCAAGATTCCAAGTCATCTTGGTGAGGTTAGATTAATGGGAGCAGATGAAGATAAGGGCATGCGAATTAGTGATCCAGGTATGCCCTTTGTCTCTTGCGTGGCTCTGTTGCTCTGAGCTTGGTTGTAAGTACACAGCTTGTGCTCATGCTGGAGGTGTCAATATGCCGGTAGCCACGGCATTTGGATATCAGTGACGTCAGGCAAATGCAAGAAGGACAGCGTTACAGAGTACTTTATGAGATAGCTCAGGAACTTAATTCTAGTTTAGCACCTGGGGAGGTGCTACATACAATTGTGGAAACTATCTGCAATGCGGCAGATGCTA
>DUEX01000033.1 GCA_011170325.1 Dehalococcoidia bacterium
TTGTTATCATCGGTGCTGGAACCTGGCTTGCTTTTGTAGGCAAGGAGTTGGCTGAGATTACTGGCTGGGGACAGAGCTTTGTCGGCAGTTTATTTATTGCCTTTACCACTACTTTGCCTGAAATCACTGTTTCTTTTTCTGCCTTACGCTTAGGAGCTGTAGACTTGTGTGTGGCCAATATGATAGGGAGCAATCTTTTTAACATGATGATTATCGGTATAGATGACCTTTTCTATACTGAAGGGCCAATATTAGCTGCGGTGTCACAAAATCATGTTTTCACCGCCCTGATGGTGATACTCATGACTGCGATATTTATTGCCGGGCTTGTTTCTCGTCCTCAAAGTAAGACACCTCTTAAGGCAAGTTGGTATTCACTAGTACTAATAGGTATCTTCTTTTTAGGGGCTTACATTAATTTTGTTATATAGGTCGAATGAACCTCTTAAGGGAATAACAGACTAGTTGGCGCAGAGACAAGGATGTTTCTAACCTATGCTGACTAATGTAACTAGGGACTGGCACAGCTTAGGGATACAAGAGGTCCTGACCTCTTTAAACTCAAGCAGTAACGGATTAAGCCAAGAGGAGGCCCGACACCGCTTGGCTGAATTTGGTCCAAACGAGTTGGTAGAGAAGGAGAAAATCTCACCTTGGGCGATTTTCCTCGAGCAATTCAAAAGTTTTCTAATTATTATACTTCTTGTGGCGGTTGCTCTATCAGCTATCTTGGGTGAGGTGGCCGATGCTATTGTTATTTTCGTCATCGTTCTTTTTGCCTGTGGGCTAGGCTTTATTCAGGAGTATAGAGCCGAGCGAGCCATGGAAGCTTTGAAGCGGATGGCAGCACCTACGGCCTCAGTGATAAGGGATGGGAACGAGGTGGCAGTACCATCTGCGGAGTTGGTACCTGGTGACGTAACCTTGATTAGAACTGGGGACCGAATCCCGGCTGATGCTCGACTTATTGCAGCACTAAACCTAAGGGTAGATGAGGCATCGCTAACTGGTGAATCTATGCCTGTAGATAAGATGACTGAGCCCTTAGCCAACGATATAGCTATTGGTGATAGAAAAAATATGGTTTATATGGGTACAGCGGCTGTCTATGGCAGGGGAACAGCTGTGGTAACTGCCACTGGGATGAGTACTGAGTTTGGCAAAATTGCCACCATGCTCCAGGAGGTGAAAGTCCAGCAAACTCCTCTTCAAGTTAGCCTTGACCAGATGGGAAGGTGGATTGGCATTGGTGCTCTGGCGCTCTGTTTCATATTGGCAGGGATTGGGGTTATGAGAGGACATGAAATTCTGGAGATGTTTATCTGGGGGGTGAGCTTGGCTGTAGCTGCCGTGCCTGAGGCTTTGCCAGCGGTAGTCACCATTGGGTTAGCTATTGGAGTACAGAGGATGGTCAGACGCCATGCCTTGGTGAGAAAGCTGCCTGCTGTGGAAACACTAGGTTGTACCACAGTTATTTGCTCGGATAAAACTGGCACTTTAACTCAGGACCAGATGACGGTGCGTCAAATTTACACTAATTCCAATTCAATCGATGTTACTGGGGTGGGCTATGAACCACAAGGGGAGTTTCTTTTAAATGGGATGACTTATAATCCAGAGGAGGATGCTCATTTGCAAGCCTTGTTGAATATATGTAGTCTGTGCAATGATACTCATCTTACTTCTGCTGACGATATGTGGCAGATTAAAGGGGACCCGACTGAAGGGGCATTAACAGTTGTTGCTGCTAAAGCTGGTGCATGGCAGCATGAATTAAATGGGCAATTTCCTCGCATTGGCGAAGTGCCTTTCTCTTCAGAGAGGAAGAGGATGACCACTGTTCATCAAACACCTGAAGGTAAGGTCGCTTATTCTAAAGGAGCCCCGGAGGTAATTCTTAACTCCTGCAACTATATGTATGAGGGCGGACAGGAAAAAGAGTTGACTGACGAAGATAGGGAGAAAGTCCTCGGTGTAGCCCAGACTATGGCTGGTGATGCTCTACGCGTCTTAGGCATGGCTTATAAGCGCTTTCCCGGGGGGGGTGATGAGTCGATCGAAACTGCAGAGCAGGAGATGGTCTTTGTCGGCTTAGCCGGCATGATCGACCCACCTCGCGAGGAAGTCAAGGAAGCAATAAACCTATGTGAGCAAGCTGGTATAAAATCAGTGATGATAACAGGCGACCATAAATTAACAGCAATGGCTATTGCTAAGGAATTAGGTCTACTTAAAGAGGAGGTAGCTTTAAGTGGTGCCGAGTTAGATAACTTAAGCGATGATGAATTTAAGGCTATTGCGGAAAGAGTAGAAGTCTATGCTCGGGTCTCACCAGCCCATAAACTGCGTGTGGTGGAGATGCTAGCCGGGAAAGGACACATAGTAGCTATGACGGGAGATGGGGTAAATGATGCTCCAGCTTTGAAGAAAGCTGATATCGGCGTTGCTATGGGTATCACTGGCACTGATGTAAGCAAAGAAGCTGCTGATATGGTGCTTACCGATGATAACTTCGCCTCTATCGTGGCTGCTGTAGAGGAAGGGAGAGGTGTCTTTGGTAATATTAAAAAATTCCTGGTGTATCTCCTCTCCTGCAATATAGGTGAGATATTATTGATGGCAACTGGTATTCTATTTGGACCCCTTCTAGGGCTACCGGCTGGAGTTTTGCCACTCATTGCTATCCAGATTTTATGGGTAAATCTGACAACTGATGGATTGCCAGCAATTGCCTTGTCTATAGACCCACCTGACCCGGACATTATGAACCGTAAGCCGCGACCGCGCGGAGAAAGCATCTTTACTCGACCTGTCCTCAGATTTCTGGCTGGTGCTGGGGTCTGGACGGGCATTGTATCCCTTGGAGTCTTCCTGTGGGCGCTGAATTCAGGGCGAAGCTTTATCGAATCCCAATGTATGTGCTTTATCACCCTGATACTTGTCCAGTTCTTCAATGCCCTGAATTGCCGTTCAGAAGGGTACTCTCTGTTTAGAATTGGTCTCCTCACCAATAGATGGTTACTGTTGGCAATAGTTGCTAGTTTAGCCATGACTATCCCGCTGATCTATATTCCTTTCCTCCAAGAAATCTTCCATACATATGCTTTGAGTGTTGCTGACTGGGGCATTGCCATATCATCAGCCTCGACTATCTTTATTGTGGTGGAAATAGTCAAGCTCATTGGCTGGTGGCAAGGTAAAAGAAGGCAAAGCCTCGTTCCAGCTTGAATCTTCTAAAGAGGGCTGATGTGGAGTATAATTATTTTAGTCCCTGTAGCTCAGAGGATAGAGCGCCGGCCTCCGGAGCCGGGTGCGAGGGTTCGAGTCCCTCCAGGGGCAATTTTATGAAAGAAGGTTTGATATTGTGGGCAAGCTTCTTGAGGTAAGATGGCACGGGCGGGGGGGAGCGGGGGCAGTAACTGCGGCAGAATTGGTCGCCCATGCAGCTATAGAAGAAGGCAGGCATGCTCAGTCATTTCCCAGCTTTGGGCCTGAGAGGAGAGGAGCGCCAGTTGTTGCTTTCCTTAGGATAAGCGACGAATTTATCAGAATCAGGACGAATATCTATGAGCCTGATGTAGTGGTAGTTCTCGATCCAGCACTGCTTCGTGTAGTCGATGTGACTTCAGGGCTTAAGGAAAAAGGCAAAATTATAATTAATTCAAGGAAATTACCCAATGAGCTAAAGTCTGAATATGGATTCAAGTGGCTTGTAGCCTCAGTTAATGCTACAAAGATTGCTAGGGAAGCAATAGGGGTGCCTATCACAAATACTACGATGATGGGCGCATTCTTGAAAGTTACTGAGGCTGTAAAAATGGATTCTTTGATTAAGCAGTTGAAGGAACGCTTTGAAGCACGGGCTGAGGGCAACATTGAGGCTATGAAAAGAGCTTATAGTGAAACTTTGAGAGAGGACTAAAGAATGGCAGGAAAGAAGCTAAAAACTGCGTATGATTTCACTTGGAGAGACCTTGAAGTCGGCAACATACTCACAGAAGCAGGAAATGCTAGCTTACGTAGAACTGGCGACTGGAGAAGTGAAAGACCCATATTAGACAAAGCGAAATGTAACAAATGTGGCCTATGTTGGCTCTACTGCCCCGATGCAGCTATAAAGGTTCTTGAAGACGGATATTATGAGCCTGACCTTTACTACTGTAAGGGGTGTGGTATTTGTGCCAAAGTGTGTCCCAGAGAGGCTATAACCATGATAGAGGAGGAGGAAAAATGAGCAAGAGAATAGGCCTAGAAGCTTCACATGCGGTTGCCGAAGCGGTAAAAATGGCTGATGCTGATGTTATCGCTGCCTATCCTATAACGCCTCAGACACATATTCCTGAGCGGCTTGCTGAGATGGTAGCCAATGGTGAGTTAAATGCAAGCTATTTGCCTGTTGAATCAGAGCACTCGGCTTTAAGTGCCTGCCTCGGGTCTGTATCAGTCGGAGCAAGGACTTTCACCACCACTGCAGGGCAAGGGTTAGAACTTATGCATGAGGTTGTCTATGTCGCTTCATCTATGAGATTTCCAGTGGTTATGGCAATATGCAATAGGGCTCTTTCCGCACCGTTAAGTGTTTGGGCAGACCATTCCGATGTCATGGCTGTTAGGGATACTGGTTGGATTCAAGTGTTCTGTGAGAATAATCAGGAGGCATTCGATTTAACTCTCTGGGCCTTTCGTGTTGCTGAGGATCCTAGGGTTCTGTTTCCAGCGATGGTTCACCTGGATGGATTTAGCCTCTCGCATGTAATAGAGCCAGTGATCTTGCCAGAGCAAAGCGAGGTGGATAGATTCCTTCCCAAATTTCAATATCCATTTGCCTTAAATCCTGATAAACCGGTGACTCATGGAGCCTTTGGCCCTCCCGACATATATTCGGAGGCAAAGGTAGCTCAGGAAGTAGCGTTTCGGAGGTCTAAAGAAATGATACTCCAGGGATGGAAAGAGTTTGGAGATATATTTGGCCGCTATTATTCTCCTGTTGAGCGCTATAAAGTTGAGGGTGCTAAAACGTTGCTTTTGACTGTGGGGAGTCTTAGCGAGACGGCAAAGATTGTGATAGATGAGAGGCGAGCCAAGGGAGAGTCCGTGGGCCTTGTAAGGTTACGTCTTTGGAGGCCTTTCCCGTTTGAGGAATTTCGCCAGGCGGTAAAAGATACAGAAGTCCTTATCGTCTTTGACCGTTGCATCTCTCATGGGACAGTGGCTCCGGTTTTCTGTGAAGTTAGATCGGCTTTATATGATGAGGAGAAAAAGCCGAATGTCGTCGGCATTACAGGTGGTCTGGGAGGAAGAGATGTGTCGGTGAATGATTTCGGGTATGTTATTGATAGAGGTGTGGAGATTGCGGAGAAGGGATCACAAAGAATGCTGGAGACGGTGGGCATAAGAGGCGAGATGGTAGGTATAAGGGGGTAAAATGGAAGAGAAATCTATAAAATTCGGTAAAAGTCTTGTACCCATAGAGGAGTTTGTCGCCGAGGGGCATAATTTTTGCACTGGCTGTGGTGAAGCCTTAGTAATCAGACTTGCCTGCAAAGCCTTGGGAAAGAATGTAATAATTAACATGCCTACCGGATGTGATGAAATTTGCACTACACCTCTTCCTGTTACTTCATGGCGGGTTCCTTGGATGCATACTCTCTTTGAAAATGCTGCTGCCACAATATCGGGTGTGGAAGCAGGCCTAAAGATTTTGATGAAAAAGGACAGGATACCCAGAAGAGATATTGTCACTGTGGTTATGGGTGGAGATGGGGCAACTAGCGATATAGGTGTTCAAGCTCTATCCGGAGCAATGGAAAGAGGCCATAATTTCCTGTATATTTGTCTTGATAATGAAGCGTACATGAACACCGGAATTCAAAGATCAAGCGCCACACCCTACGGAGCTTCGACTACCACTGCTCCTGCAGGAAAGGTTAGCATAGGGCAAACCACTTGGAAGAAAGACATGGTTGCCATTGCCGTGGCTCACAGTATACCTTATGCCGCTACCGCTTGTCCCAGCTATCCTTTTGATTTGATGAATAAGGTCAAGAAGGGAGCAGAGGTTAAAGGTCCAGCTTACATAAATATTTTGTCTCCTTGTCCTACAGGCTGGAGACACCTCTCAAATATGACTATCGAAATAGGTCGCCTTGCCGTGGAGACAGGCATCTTTCCTATTTATGAAGTGGAGAATGGTCATTACAGGTTAAACATCGATCGCCCTAGGCTTAAGCCAGTTGAAGAATATATAAAGTTGCAGGGCCGATTTCGACACTTGCCCGATGAAGAGATCAAAAAGATACAAGAAAGGGTGAACGAGGAATATAGGAAACTTAAAGCGAAGGTAGCAGCTTTTGCAGCTTGAAAATTGACGTTGCTTGAATAGCAAGGCAACACATCACTATAATATAAATACGGGGTGTAGCGCAGTGGCTAGCGCGCATGGTTTGGGACCATGAGGTCGGAGGTTCAAATCCTCTCACCCCGACCATAGATATGGAATTAGAGGCTTAGACCTCATGGCTCATTGTATAGCTGAA
>DUEX01000034.1 GCA_011170325.1 Dehalococcoidia bacterium
CAGGCGTTTCCGCAAGGTAGCCCTGGTAACCACTTCAAGCATCGTTCTGTTCTATGGGGCAGTTATGATATGGAACCTGGGCATATTTTTCATTGTCTAGTTCTATTTAGAAATAGACTGTCGAGTAGAAATGAATCCAGGTATTTGGCCGGTGCTATGCTTTACCTTTTAGCTGGTCGCGAATTTTCTGAGCTTCTCCTATCAGGCTTTTAATATCAACATTATCCAGCCTCTGAGCGAACTCAGCAATGCCGCTCTCATCTTCTATCTCAGTTTCAAAAAGGCTAAGCATCGAATCCTCGCTTTTGGGCTGTCCTTCAGTTTCTTTTTCGGAATCCAACTCTACCGATTGGTCCTCATCTGTCTCCAGTTCGTCCTCGGCCTTAGTTTGTGTGAAAAGAGACAGTACCTCGGGCTGGTCTTCGGTTGACTCAGGTTCTTCCTTAGATTGCGCCTGAGCAAATATATTTTGCTCCTCAGATTGCTTGTCCATAGTTGATTCACCTTCTCCTTCAGATTTGCTTTGAGTGATTTGGGCTAGCTTTTCAACAAGACCGCCAAGCTTATTTTCTCCAGTCTGCTCATCAGTAACAACTGGCTGTTGCCCCTGGATAGAACCAGCCTGATTTATTATGTTAGACAGGTCTCCGGCACTGCTAACGGCCGGTGCCTGAGCTCCGTTAGTAAGTTTTTTTCTGGCCAGATATCTCCGCAGATACAGGATAATAAATACCGTGATCAAAACTCCCACAATACCAATACCCATGCCAGCATACACGCCTATTGCGGAGCTAATATCTGCTATAGCATTTAACATTCTACTTACCTCCTCATAATGTTCCGGTCAGCATCACCCTGACTAACGGAGGAACGAAAATCAAGGCAGCCCCCGACAATGCCATTGTGATGGCGAGGTAGAATGCCAATTTAAAAATATGACCTCCACCAGTTGAATAGATAGCGAAAGCGTTAGCTAAAGTAAGCACGACGACTATCACCAGCACCATCATGTGGAGCATGTTCAGTTCTGGCGAACCGCCGGTGTATAGACCCCATGAGGGAAGGCCAGTTATTCCCTCCGGGATACCTTCTTCAGGCATCATATCAGCAACAAGAGCACCGAAGACAACTAAGGTCTGGTAGATGAAGACAACTACTACGGTAAGAACAGCATGCATGGCGATAGCCAGCCACTGAAGACCGGAGGCGATAAGCCCCCGTTGTGCGCGAAGGTGAGCGATCTTCATAGCAAAATCACTTGCATGGTTGCCTACTCTCTCTGGCTCTCCACCAAGCGTTACCCCATCCCAGAAAATACGCACACTACGGTTCACCTGCTCTGAGCCGGTCTCGCCAACAAATCTTTCCCAGCAACGGTGGGGATTTATCCCAGCTAAAAGCCTAGTATAGAGCAGGTCGACGTCTGTTTTGAGGGAACCCATAGAGCGGAAATCAAGCCGCCCAATACCCTCACCTACAGTTGCTCTTATCGCCTGGCTCACCCCACCAAGCGAGCGGAGAAAGCCGGCAATTTCAGTGTCTCGCTTATCTATTTTCTTGTCATCAATCCTACTTACCATACCCACAGGAAAGAGAAACGCACCGACAGCTACCATTGCCCAACCAAAACCACCGTTCATTGCCAGYACASCTACTRTCACRAGGGCRCCCAAAGGCAGGCARAGCTTGGCMAGRCCYCTTGCCARGKTTTGCTCCYTGGAACGGTRRGRYAAGGAATGMACCTTAGTTTCTCTGGGMGCATTATGRTATATGAGCCAGGMTCCAGCCACGGTGACCATAATRGTYAGTGCYGMTAGWGCAAYRATRAAGCCSRCGGTTACGTTACCGATTATCATGGTCACCACMGCCATKACGGTAACAACAGCTGAGGTYAGAATYAAGGCAACATAAGCATCAGTCCACTTCCKCARGACTTCCAATCGYCGTTCGTAGCTATTGCTGTACGATTCRGCAAAAACCTGTGACTCACGTTCCATRAAKGTARTRATATCYTCCCCCGACGACAGGGCACCTGACAGSCGTAGTARAACAGAYTTGACCTCAGGCTCCTTGGTTGTCTCTCCCACTATTCGACACGCYTCYGARTAGTCATGGTTAAATGCTTTGGCTACAAATTCGGCTTTCTTGAAGTAACGTGCYGAYAAATARGGCAAGCTTGCGGCATGGTGAAATAACCCGCTTCGTGATATGCCAGARGTRGCAATAGCAGCCATATAGCTYAGCTGRCAGAAGAAATCCATGTCCAAKACTTCTTCATTAATGCTCTTAGTARAGCCTTTCCKGCCAGMCCCGTCTTCACCCTGTTTTGMCCAGAACCTGTACCACTTCATTGTTAAAATAGTCCTTCTCTCTGTGCTCTRCCSAGAACTTCYARAATTTCATAGAAKCCGGTGACTCCCTGCTCTTTGTGCARTTTTTCCARTATCTTSGCYCGYCTATCCAGYTCAGCATATACCCGCCGYTTTTTGTTGGCAGGRATACCCAATCTAGGAGCRATTTTCTGCTCCAAKATATAGCTKGTCATATWRCCGGTGAATTCAAAAGTATCGKTTACYGGRTYCCACTGGAAGCTCTCAGTAAAAGTAAATGTRTCGAGAACCKSGTCATAACCCACAATCTCGCTGATGCCGGTTATTCGCCGACCTTTCTTACCGTCGGGGAGCYTAACCGCGCTCGTTAGAACCACTACATTGAGATTATCAATATARGTYTTTGGCACCGAGATTGGCTCGCCGGTAATTCGCTGAATRAGYTTCTCCACAGTAGCAGCATGGAAGGTAGCCATTACRGAGTGSCCYGTCTGCATCGCTTGAAAGGCAACGTTACCYTCGGGACCTCTAATCTCMCCTATSAGTATCTCGTTCGGCCTCTGCCGCAGAGCCGCCYTCAGCAGGTCAAACATGGTCACTGCYCCAGTWTCATCGTCTGTCTTCGTYGWTTGAACTACCTCYCTAATCCAGTTTKGATGCGGYACCTGCAGTTCAGGCGTRTCYTCKATACTTACYACCTTGGCYAAAGGRTGAATAAAAGTGGTAATTGCATTAAGYAACGTCGTCTTGCCYGATGCCGTCTCCCCGGAWACAAAGACACTCATYTCRKTMCCAATAACCAKTGACAGATAGGCMAGTATCTGGTAATTRAGGGTKCYAAAATCAACMAGCTCAAAGATGGATATCGGGGTATCAGTAAACTTACGGATAGTGAAGTTAGAGCCMCGCTTGGACACATCCCGWCCAAAWACRATGTTTATTCGRGAGCCATCAGGAAGYGTGGCATCAGCAATTGGCTCYTTATAGGTAACCGGTTTCTTTATTCGCTCTGCCAACCAWAGRACAAATTCATCAAGGTCCTCAAAGGAAGGGTATACYACYGTACTYTTCAGGCTCYTAAAGATTTTGTGTTCGATGAAKACGTGTCCCATGCCRGAGCAGCTTATATCTTCTATATAKGGGTCMACTATCARGGGTTCAAGRCTACCCAGCCCCATYTTATCGCGAATAAARAGATACTTGATTGCATCTTGCTCACGCTSGGTYACCCTRATCTTRGCWAATCTGCCTCCACCCTTAAGCAGGAYGCYAAAATGCTGYTCAAYGAARCTCAKGKCRGGCTCATCAGCCARAGTGGTTACCTGCTCTATATAGTCAAGYAATTGCTTTCTCTTGTCCCCATCAARGTCAAGGCGAACCAGTTTAACMCCGAGGTCAAGAAGCCTWKTTTCCACTTCCAKCATCAGRYKGTCAAGATTCTCGGTTAAAGTTGGCTCTACRGGGATGTAGTAATTCCGGCTATCTTTGGTGTCAACCAGGACATGAACGAAAATATCGCCACGCTTTGTGGGGTAAATAAGGTTCGGTTCTTTGGTATCGCCCATCTTTCTCGATAACTCAGGGTAGTATTGAGGAATACCCACCTGGGCAAGAGGCACCTGTTGAAGATAGTCGAGAAGACAAGGACTACTCTCGGCAGCCTCCTGAAAAGGTGGAGGTAAAATCTTGTAGAGTTCGCTTCGCAGAGATGCCATATCATGCCCATCCACCTTGTTATCCGTAGAGAAGGGTAATTCTATCTTTGGCATAAAACCAGTCTCCCAAACATTTTATTAGAAGAGTCCTTCTCGCTGGGCTTTACCCAAGACATCCAGAATTTCATAGAAGCCGGTGATTCCCTGCTCTTTATGCAGCTTTTCCAGTATCTTGGCCCGCCTCCCCAGCTCAGCGTATATCCGCCGCTTTTCATTGGTGGGGATACCCAGCTTGGTGGCAATCTTGTATTCCAAGATATAGCTGGTCATATTGCCGGTGAACTCAAAAGTATCAGTCGCCTCATCCCAGTGAAAGCTTTCCATAATATTGAACGTTTCTGATGCTGAGTCATAACCCACGATCTCGCTGATGCCGGTTATTCGCCGACCCTGCGTACCGTTGGGAAGTTTAACCACGCTCATCAGAATCACTACATTGAGATTATCAATATAAGGCCTTGGCACCGAGATTGGATTACTGGTGATCCTCTGAATAAGCTTCTGCACGGTAGCGGCATGGAGGGTGGCCATTACAGAGTGCCCTGTCTGCATCGCTTGAAAGGCAATATTGCCTTCGGGACCTCTAATCTCACCTACCAGTATCTCATTCGGCCTCTGCCGCAGAGCCGCCTTGAGCAAGTCAAACATGGTCACTGCTCCAGTGTCATCATCTGTCTTCGTCGATTGAACTACCTCCCTGATCCAGTTTGGGTGCGGTACCTGCAATTCAGGGGTATCTTCTATGCTTATCACCTTGGCCAAAGGGTGAATAAAAGTGGTAATTGCATTAAGCAACGCCGTCTTGCCCGATGCCGACTCCCCGCAAACAAAAACATTCATCTCGTTGCTGATAACCAGTGACAGATAGGCCAGTATCTGGTAATTGAGGGTTCCAAAATCAACAAGCTCAAAGATGGATATCGGTGTATCACTAAACTTACGGATAGTGAAGTTAGAGCCACGCTTGGACAGATCCCGACCAAAAACAATGTTTATTCGGGAGCCATCAGGAAGCGTGGCATCAGCAATTGGTTCCTTATAGGTAACCGGTTTTTTTACTCGCTCTGATAATCTCAACACAAATTCATCGAGGTCTTGCATAGACGGGAACACTATGGTACTTTTCAGGCTCTTAAAGATTTTGTGCTCGATGAAGACGTGTCCCAAACCAGAGCAGCTTATATCTTCTATATAGGGGTCCATAATCAGGGGCTCAAGATTGCCTAACCCTATCTTGTCGCGGATGAAGGCATACCTTATGGCATCCAGCTCACGTTCGGTTACCCTGATCTTGTTCAGCTTGGTGCCACGATGTAAAGGACCTTCATACGGGTCAGGAAAGAGACGGGCACCAGGCTCATCTTTTGCGGTGACGACCTGATCCAGATAGTGAAGCAGTTGCTCCTTCATGTCCCCCTCAGGGTCAAATTCCACGAGATCTTCGCTGAGGGCAACACATTTCCTTTCCACCTCAGGTATCAGGAGGTCCAGGTCGAGGGTTAGAGTTGGCTCCACGGGAATATAGTTATTCCGGCTATCCTTGTCATCAACCAGAATATGAACGTAAACATCATTACTCACCGGGTAAATAAGGTTTGGCTTTTTGGTGTCACCCATCTTTCTCGTTAACTCAGTGTAGTATTGAGGTAAGCCTACCTGAGCAAGAGGCACCATGTGGAGATAGTCAAGAAGAGAAAGATTACTCTCGACAATCTTCTGAAGTGGTTGAGGCAACACTTTATAGAGGTCACAGCTGAGTAACCCCATCTCATGGTTGTCCACCTTATTATCCATTGAGAAGGGTAATGTTATCTTTGCCATAAGAACAGTCTCCCAAACGGCAGCCTGAAGTGCTAAATTATGTCAGGCTTTTGCCTTGGAGATAGGCATAATCTTCATTCCTATCCCGGGCTCGACGTCGAAGGTTAATACGTTACCTGTAGTCAAGTTAGCACCCCTTATCTTGGCTACCTCAAGAGTCTTGACAAGCTTGTCTCCCACTTTGTCAATAAGAAGCCTGAAGTGGGCGTCGCATGCCGAGCAGACACGAATCAGGAAGTCGTGGTCAAAAGCGTAGGTGTGGGTAACGTTTACAATAGTCTTCCCC
>DUEX01000035.1 GCA_011170325.1 Dehalococcoidia bacterium
AATATTTTGGCTGTTATTGGCGGGCTAAGCATTGCCGGTAGACTTAGTATAGGCAGCACTAGTGACAAAATAGGTGGAAAGCTATCTCTTACCATTTGTTTTGCTCTACTGGCAATTGCTATGCTCTGGGTAACGATAGCCAAAGAGGTATGGATGTTCTATATTTTTGCCATTCTCTTTGGCTTTAGCACCGGAGGCGCGTTAGCATTGGAATCTCCGGTAACAGCTGAGCTATTTGGACTGAGAGCGCACGGTGTAATTATGGGGACAATTGTCTTTTGCGCCACCGCAGGAGGCGCTTTCGGCTCTCTCTTTTCTGGTCGCATATTTGATATAACTGGCAACTATTATATAGCCTTCCTGGTCTTCACTGTACTGGCTACCGCAGGTCTTATACTAGTCTTACTGTTAAAACCCACTCACAGGAAAGGTCCAACGCGAAAGTCCGGGTGAGGTAACAGACCGTATTTTAATGCCTTCGTTTAATTTGAGAGCGTTAAGGAAGCATACACCCTCAATCTTTAACCAAGAATGTCAGCAATTGGCGAAACTCCTGTTGACAAATGGCATAATTATAGCTATAATGTAGCCATATGACGCCAAGGGGGATGTCATGAGACTAAGGACAAGGATTTTTGAGCTGAACGGCCGTTACTATAAGAGCTTACCTAAGCTAGCTCAGGTTATGGGAATATCGGTAAGCCAAGTCTACCGGGTACAGGAAGGTAAACGCAATATCAACCAAAAGTTTATCATCGGAGCCATGAGAGCTTTCCCGGGATACAAGTTTGACGACCTTTTTTACTTCGACTCTACCTCACCGACGCCAGCTAATAAACATATCATAGATAAAAAACAGGGGAAGAGGAGCACAGAGCCAGCACTGGGAAAATTGAGCTCAACCGCAAAGATATAAGGTCACCTCTTGAAGAATCGCATCGTAATCTCATCTCCTCCCTACTCTGGCACAGAAGAAGCAACTATCTCTCCTTCCGTGTTTTTTCACCTCGGGCTATAAGTATTCCGCTGTCTCTTGCTTGCACTTTGCTTTAATTTTGTCCATACTGGTGTAACATAAATGTTTAACAGGTGGTCCTTATATTACCCGGAGTGCTTGATAAGAGCATAATATCACCCGGCAAGGTAGAAAGGAGGCAAGAAATAAATGTCCAGGAAGGTCATCGTTTTATTAGTTTTGCTCTTGGTTATTATCGGGCTTCTCGGTGGTTACTGTTTTAATCTCAATAAGGGAATTGTTGCCTTAACTGAACTGCAGACGGAGACAAACAATCAAATCAGTAATATGCAAATCAGTATTAATATCCTAAATTCGAAGGTGACATCTCTCAAGGAGGAGACAGCAAGCCAGACTGCAGATATAGAGGGCAAAATCAGCACCCTAGGCACCAACATTGAAGATATAAGTACCAGGATTGAAGATATTCCGCCGACTATAGACGCTGAGGGACTTTATCAAGAGGTCAAGGGAAGCGTTGTTGAGATTATCACCGAGATTAGAGGAGAGGAAGCAATTGGCTCAGGCTTCGTCTTTCACAGCGGGCGATACGTAGTAACTGCTTATCATGTAGTCAAGGGGGCAAATAAGGTTAATGTTATTCTTCATGACGGCACCATTAGCACTGTTAGTAGAATAATTTTCTGCCGCTATAGTGACATCGCCGTGTTAACTCTTGAACATGCAGCACCTGTCGAGCCGCTAACCATGGGAGACTCAAATGCCATTGCTATTGGGGAACCGGTCATAGCCATCGGCAGTCCCTTTGCGTTATCAGAAACAGTAACCTCGGGTATCGTTAGCCAAAGAGACAGGTTTATTACCATAGACCTTGGCGAAGGAGAACAACGCGCGGTAGCTAACCTGATTCAGTGTGATGCTTCAGTGAACTTCGGAAATTCAGGGGGACCCCTGATAAATGCTGAAGGCGAAGTTATCGGACTGGTCATAGCCCGAATTGACCCCTTTGAAGGGGACGGAATCTACTACGCCGTCTCTTCAAATAAGCTCAACAGGGTAGCCGGTTCTATCATCGACAATGGCTACTTTGATTACCCCTGGCTGGGGATTGGGCTTGCCGATGTCAGTCCAACGGAGGCTCTCTCCAGGCAATTGAACACGATAAGTGGAGCCTTAGTCACTGAAACTATGGCTGGAGACCCGGCGGCGCAAGCCGGGGTTAGAGTTAACGACATTATAGTAGCCATTGATGACACTCCTGTCCGCAAAGCGGCTGACCTTGCCAGCTACTTAGGAGAAAGTAAAAGTCCGCATGACTGGGTTACACTTACCATAATCCGAAACGGGGAAAAACTGGAGCTATCTGTGCAACTGGCTGAGCGGACGTCCTAATTCAAGCCCGGTTAAGGAAAGGCTTTGAGTATAGACAACAGCCTGAACCGGGGTGTTTTACATATGTGATTACGAGGTGCGGCTGGCGGCTTCTATCAGCTCAGCGACATCCATAACTTTAATTTGTGCTTCAGCCTCATTTGCCTTCACCCCTTCCTCGAGCATCTGCAGGCAGAAAGGACAGGCAGTAGCTATAGTCTGAGCCTTGGTTTTTAATGCCTCCTCAACACGCATGTTACATATCCTTGTCCCCGTCTCCTCAATCCACATACGACCGCCGCCGCCACCACAGCAGAAGCCGTTCCTCCGGTTTCTCTCCATCTCAACCAGTTTAATCCCGGCTATATTATGCAAGACTTCCCTCGGCGGCTCGTACATATCGTTATATCTCCCCAGATAACAGGAATCATGATAGGTCACGAGTCCACCGCTGCCATTGACCGGGCCCAACTTACCCTGCTTCAGCAACCCGGCAATGAACTCAGTGTGGTGGATAACTTCAAACTCAACCCCGAACTGAGGGTATTCATTCTTTATCGTATTGTAGCCATGTGGACAAATAGTAACTATCTTCTTTACATTATACTTCTTCAAAAGCTCAATATTCTTCTCAGCCTGTGTCTGGAAAATGTATTCATTACCCAAGCGGCGGGCTGGCTCGCCACAGCAACTCTCCTCAGCACCCAGGATGCCGAATTTAACCCCGGCTTGCTTCAGTAGCTTTGCCGTAGCTTGAGTCACTTTCCGGCTCCTCTCCTCCAGTGCCCCGGTACAACCAACCCAGAACAGGATGTCAACATTGCTATCCTCAGCCAGCGTCT
>DUEX01000036.1 GCA_011170325.1 Dehalococcoidia bacterium
GAAAGGCTCAGGATGACGGAGGAGGAGGTAAATCAAATCCTCGAGGGACTCATCAAGAAGGGCATAATTATACCGCGCGTAAGGGAAGGGGTGACGAGATACTCCACCGTGAGGGGCGTCCTCCAGTTTCATGACACCTGTGGTGTCTACCCTTTTGCGCCACAGGAATATTATGAGCTCTGGAGGGAATGGAGGGAGAAGGAAGGTACCAAGCTCTGTCAGGAATGGGAGAAACTGCCGCATCCGCCGATGAGGGTCTTCCCCTATAGAAAGGCTATAAAGGATGAGACAGAGGTCTTACCAATCGAGGATTTAACGGCCATCGTGAACTCTTCAAGGGAGATAGCGGTGGTGAACTGTGTATGCCGCTTCCTCTATAGAAGATGTCAAAAACCCCTCGAGGTCTGTATGGTCTTTGATAGGGCAGCGGAATATGCCTTGGAGAGGGGATTGGGCCGGAGATTAAGCACAGAAGAAGCCATCGAGCTTATAGACCGTTGTGCAGAGGAGGGTTTAGTTCCCTCAAACATGAACGAGAGGAGAATTCTGGCGATGTGTTTTTGCTGTAATGATTGTTGCATCTTTCTCTCCCCTCAGGTCAAAGATGGCTACAGGCTTCTTTCCCAGAGCCGCTATGAGGCTGTAGTGGATATGGAATCTTGCACCTTTTGTGGGAGTTGCGAGGAGATATGCCCTTTTGGAGCTATAGAGATGAAGGAGAAGCCCAACCCCGAAGTCATTATGGACAGTGAGAAATGCTTCGGATGTGGGGTCTGTGCTATGAACTGCCCTACCGATGCCATCCAGATTGAACTCGTAAGGGGAGCTGAGCATATCCCCGAGGTCGGCTTCACATATTGAGCGAGCGACAAGGGATATCAATGTTATCAACTTTTGCTGAAAGAAGCTCCTTCTGTTTTAGCTTGTGTGAAGGGAGAAACATCAACAAATTTTAGGGTCAAAATGTCCTACTTTTGCAGACGATGTACAGGCTTGAATGTAGCCAAGTTTGGTATTAGTATTTTCAGTTAATTTGAGATTTTTGAGGTATAGATATGGAGAAACGAAATAGCATAGTCATAATCGGCGGTACAGCTTGTGGTCCGAAAGCTGGGGCTAGGGCACGCCGATGTAATCCACAAGCTCGAATAACAATACTTGAGCAAGAGAATAATCTGTCAGTGGCAACTTGTGGGCTTCCCTACTACATTTCAGGGGTGATTGATAGTCAGAACAGTTTGGTAGCGCGGAGCCGTGGCTTCTTTAAGGATGTAATGGACATAGAGGCGTTAACCAGAACCAAGGCTTTAGCTGTGGACTGCGAAGCACATAGGGTTGAGATTCTCAACTTGGAAACGAACAAAGTTTCGACCATCGATTACGATAAGCTCGTACTGGCAACAGGTAGCGCACCAGTGGTGCCAGATGTCGAGGGAAGTCAACTTGAGGGCATCTTCACCTTGACCAAGATCAAGGATGCGAATGCCATTCGGAACCTGATCTCACCGCGTGAAATTAGGAAGGCAACTATTATTGGTGCTGGTCTGGTTGGTTTGGAGATGGCTGAAGCCTTCGTTTCCCAGGGCCTAGAGGTCACTGTAGTTGAGGCCCTGGACTGGGTACTGCCGACGCTCTTTGATTTTGAGGTAGCTGCCTATATCGGAAGACATTTACAGGAGAAAGGAGTAAATATAGTACTCGGGCAGCAGGTTATCGGGTTTGAGAACGATAAAAATGGACGGGTGCGCAAGGTCATCACCAAAGATATCGAGCTGGAAACCAGTCTGGTGCTGCTAGCTATTGGTACGAGGCCCAGTACTGAGCTGGCCCAGGAAGCCGGGCTGACTATTGGCCCTACGGGAGGCATTGCCGTGAACCGATACCTTCAGACGAGCGATCCAGATATCTACGCCGGTGGAGACTGTGTCGAGAATGTCCATCGGATTACCCAGCAGAAGGTACTTGCTCCTCTAGGGTCTACAGCCAATAAACATGGCAGGGTGATTGGAACCAACATCGCTGGGGGGTCTGAAATCTTTCCCGGCGTATTAGGCACAACTATCGCTAAAGTTTTTGACTGCAATGTGGCACGAGTCGGCCTCAGTGAATTACAGGCACAGGAAGCTGGGTACGATGTAGTGACGTGTCTTGTTCCTGGGTATGAATATGCCACCTATTATCCGAAGGGTAAGGAGATTTTGGTGAAGTTGGTTGTTGAAAGGTCTAATAATAGGCTGTTAGGTGGACAGGTAGTAGGACCAGGCGAGACGGCAAAACGGATTGATGTTCTGGCTACTGCTCTAGCGTTTGGTGCTGCTGTTGATGACCTGGCCAATTTGGACTTGGCCTATGCGCCGCCGTATAATAGTGCTATGGACCCATTGCACAATGCGGCCAACGTCATCCGCAATAAGCTCTCAGGGTATGCCAAAACGCTGACCCCCATGGAGATCAAGAGTAAGCTCGACAATGGAGAAGATTTCATTCTCCTTGACGTGCGCTCGCCAGGCGAGTGGGAAACCCGTCGCATAGAAGCGCCGCAGGCTAGGCTGATGCCTCTAAGAGAACTTCGGACAAAGCTCGACGAGCTTCCCAATGATGCAGAGATAGTGACCTTCTGCCAAGCAAGCGTGCGAGCCTATCAAGCGCAGCGGATACTTGATGGTGCTGGTTTTGAGACCGTCAGATTCATGGATGGAAGCATTGCCGCTTGGCCCTACGGGATATTAAGTACGAGGCCACATTCTGTAGCCAAGGGTACAACCCATAAAATGAAGTGGAGCAGCGAATAAAAAGGAAGTGTAGGCAAATGAGGAAGGTAGCTATAGTTGGCGTTGGGATGACAAAGTTTAGCGGCAAGCAGGACAAGACGTGTGTGGAGCTATTTGCTGAA
>DUEX01000037.1 GCA_011170325.1 Dehalococcoidia bacterium
GCTGTCTCTGAGACTATCTCAGGCATTAAAGTGGTGCTCAAGACTCCCGTCAAGAAGGGAAAGAAGCGGCGGTAACCCCCTCCGCCCATGACAAGATTATCACGGAAACAGGCAAACAAACGCTATCTTGTTCAATGGTTCCAAAGGTCGCACAATCTCTGTTTGTCAGAGATATGCTGAGGTTCACTATTTAGGCGTCTTCATTTATGGTAAAATGGGGTGCAGAAACAGCACAAAACCTCAAAGGAGAACAGTTAGAGAATGGTCAGTACTATCGATGAGGTAAGAAATATTCACCCCATTCTCAGGGCAAACCCCTTCCTAATCGAAGAAGGGGCAAAGCTAATACAAGGGGAGCGATTCGTTGACGATGAGACGTTCCGACGCATAGACCTTCATTTGTTGGATAAGCAGGGCACACCCCTATACGTCGAAGTGGAATGGTCAGCTCTCGACACCGCTCAAATTGAGAGGTGATAAGGCGCCTTTGCTACTGCTACCGACTGAGTAGCAAAGGTCTTGATAAACTTAGGTATTGGGCGCAACATCAATGCCAAAAAGGAGATGAGGAAGAGAGACCAGAGGAAAAGGTAATGAGTGAGTAACACCCCCCCTTTCTTTCTCCTCTCATACCTTGATCCGTCCCAAAGGCTATCCCATCACCCGTCCATATCGCTGTTAGGAGGCGAGCAAGATGAAAGATAAAGATAAGACCAAAGAGCAACTCATAAGTGAACTCGCAGAAATGCGGCAACGAATTACTGAATTGCAAGCATTGGAAACTCAACACAAGCAGGCAGAGGAGCAACTACGCGACAGCGAACGGCACTACCGACTACTGGCAGACAATACTAATGATATCATCTGGACAATGGATAAGAACTTACAGCTTACTTACATTAGCCCCTCCATCGAGCGTCACTCCGGGTACACTGTTGAAGAAATGATGGAAATGACCTTGGAACAAACCTATACTCCCGCATCGGTTGAAGCCATGATGAAGGCGTACGAAGAAGAAGTGTCGCTGGGGAAGACGGGGGTAAAAGGACAACCGACTTCGCGGGTGCTGGAGTTGGAGGGCTACAAGAAAGACGGCTCGACCGAATGGATTGAGATACACACGACTGTTTTGCGTGACCAGGATGGCAATGTAACTGGGATAGTAGGGGTGACACGCAAAATCACCGAGCGCAAGAAAGCGGAAGAGAAGCTGCGGATAAGAGATAAGGCCATAGAATCGTCCATCAATGCCGTCGCCATGGCTAACCTTGAAGGTAACCTGACCTACTTGAACCCTTCTTTCCTTAAACTATGGGGATATGACAATGAGGAGGAGATTCTGGGTAGACCTACTGTAGAATTTTGGCAGGCGGAAGAAGAAGCTGCCATGGTCATGAGAGCAGTATTGGAAAAAGGGGGATGGCAAGGCGAACTGGTGGCAAAAAGAAAAGATGGCTTAGTGTTCAATGTCGAGCTATCAGCAAGCCTAGTCAGGGATGAGTATGGCAAACCCGTCTGCATGATGGGCTGTTTCATCGACCTCACAGAGCGCAAGCGGGCTGAGGCAGAGCTACAACACCACTATGAGCAGGAAAGAGAGTTGCGTCAGAATCTAGAGGAGGAAGTTAAGAGAAGAGTCGAGTTCACCAGAGCATTAGTGCACGAGCTAAAGACGCCTGTCACTCCGATACTAGCGTCAAGCGACTTGTTGGTTGAGCAACTTCAAGAGGGACCTTCGCTCAGCCTTGCCAAAAACATCAAGGAAGGCGCCTCTACAATGAATAGGAGGATTGATACATTACTCGATTTGGCAAGAGGCGAGCTGGGCATGCTCCAACTCAATCGCAAGCAAGTAGACCCATTGCAACTGCTTCAGAAGGTGGCTTCTGAGATGTCCCCAGCGGCCTCCAGCCGTGAGCTTTCCTTGGTCCTCGATGTGCCCCGTTCCCTTCCGTCAGTCTGGGTTGACGGAAGTCGCTTGCAGCAGGTTATCGTAAATCTTCTGACCAATGCCTTCAAGTGGAGCCCACAGGGGGGGAAGGTCACCTTAAGAGCCAAGCAAAAGAATGACGCTCTGATAGTGGAGGTCCAAGATATGGGCCCTGGAATAGCTAAGGAAAACCAGCAGAAGATATTCGACGCGTATTACCGTGTGGAGAGTGACAGACAACGCCTCGATGGACTTGGGTTGGGACTAGCTTTGTGCAAGACAATAGTAGAGTCCCATGGCGGGAAGATATGGGTAGAAAGCGAAAAGGGCAAAGGCAGCACCTTCGGCTTTTCTGTGCCTCTCCACGTTGACGTTGACTAGCGATGGGTGATTACTTCTAGCGAATTAAAGCCTTTCTCAAAATCCCTCTGTACTATCGCCTCATAAAGCTTAAGGCTATCCATCCCCTATCGATTATTTAAGCTCTGTCACTGTAGTAGACCTGCGATTCGAAGGTCGTTGGTTCAAATCCAACACCCGCTACCAATGAAGGCAAAGGGCACAGCTTTCAGAGCTATACCCTCTTTGTATTTCATGGCATAGGTTTTTGAGGGCTAAATACAAGATGATTAGTCATAATGACTTGGCTAATTGTCCTCGTATACACGCCGTTCTATGTATATCTCCTGGAAAGCGGAAATCTTGAGGTAGTACACATGTAGGTTTAGGCTGAGCAATATATTCAGTTCTAACTCGCCACCCAAGATATTCATCTAGGCTGAGTGCTGGGTAAATATTGGTTAGAACAACTCCAGATATGCATCGGTGTCTTCGTTCTAACTCTGTTCTCACAGCATCTACAATATCATTGAATTCAGATTGTTCTTGTTCATATTCAGGTAGATTAACATCTATGTATACGAGGTTAGGAAGTCCCTTGATAACCTGTTTAGCAGCAGTACTGAGGTTCCTGATAATACCTCGTACTCGGTGGTAAGGGTCGTCTAAGATCTCAAATCTAATAAGCTTTGGATTCTGCATTGGTCCTACCATTACTTGATCTCTCTTCTGTTTTCCTATATTGATACCATAAGCTCCTCGAGGAAACATGTTGATGATTTCCATCGGCAAACTACCATCTGGCGCTACTAGCTCAGTATACTCAACATGGTAGCGTCCACCTGAATAATCGAGTTGACCATTTTCATTCGTCTGCATTTCCGATACTACTTCAGAAACTAGGGCCTCAATATCTGCTAAATGGAAGTCTCTGCCTGTTACCTTAACCCAATAGTTTAGTGAGGCTTTCTCCATTTCTTTACGTAGCATATATTGAAGATGTTTCCAGAATTTCTCACCCTCCTGCTCGTAGCCATCTCTAATATTGCGTTTCTTACATTCGGCTGCCACTATGTCCGACTTATTTGCTAGCACAACGAACTCGGGATGGCGCCAATTGACAGTAGGAATCCACCAAAGAAAATACTTGAGCATGCAGAAACCAGAGGCAATTCTTAATTCATAAGCAGCTTTGTCGAACTCCTGATCATTCCTTAACCTCGAACCTAAATCCTTAGGCAGAGGTATATTATCTATATTTCGTAAGTCAACTTCTAAACCATCTAAGATTGGTGTCCTTCCATTCTTAGCTGCATTCTTAGCTTCTTCTACTAGGGGATGCGCAACCCAGCCAAAAGCGGGGCTCATTGTTGTAGGGTGCAATGGTTGTCTACGCAATGACGCTTCTTGTGCCGCAACTACCTGACTTTCTAACCAGTCCTTTCCTAGGGTTCTATTCAGCCTTGAGTGATTAGGAGGTATATAAGGGATAACGAAATCATCCATTTTTGAATATCTACCATGTCCCTTCTACAATTATTATACCATCCAAATCAGTACCTTTAGATTCAAGCGTGAGCTTCCATACAATGAATAGTGGGTACTAAGGTTATTGAATCCAGTCTCCGATTTGGTTTATCAGGAGAATGATTGTTGATAACGAACCCCAGAAATGATAAAATCAGGGTGTCGGTCGACCTAGCGTTTTGACACCCTGATTCGCTTGAAAAATCATCGCTGGGGACGGCTCAGTAGGTTTGGTGAGCCGTGTGGGATTCGAACCCACGACACCCTGATTAAAAGTCAGGTGCTCTTCCTCTGAGCTAACGGCCCACGCTCAATTTTACCCTATTTTCAAAAAATTTTCCCTTTATTTCGTTGAC
>DUEX01000038.1 GCA_011170325.1 Dehalococcoidia bacterium
CAACCGGTAAGTTGTATTCCGTCCGCAGTTTTAAAACGCACGCCCTCGAACTGAAGCCCAATTGAGCTGGGGTCTACTGAAAGAGTGCGGATAGGATAGTAAACGAAATGCGACTGAAAAATATAGACAAGAGCAATAGACACAGCGCAGACGCTGGCGGCAATGATAATGATCCGAATGCCTGGCATAAGACGACCTTTACGTTTTACTAAACTTGAGCCAAGAGAGTTCACTTATGTGTTATCATGGCCACATGCTTGAGGTAAGGGAATCAATAGCTAATCAGCAGTGGCACAAATAAGCCAATTCTGGCTAGAGACTAGCAGTGATTATACAGTTCTGCCCAAGAGGATGCAAAATTACAGCGACGTCTTGGGAAGAGACAGCGGAAACGGAAGTTGATAGCAGACTTGCTAGAGATAGCACACTTTTCGCTAGTTTGTGCAATGAAGGTGACTCTCTTCGGATGATGACTCATTACCAGTGAGTTTGCTTAAGCCAATGACTTAAGGCGTAGTCTTGATCAATATAAAACCTACGGTAACCTTTAAGTATATTTCATAGCTGTAATCTTCATCCAAATATCCACTCGCTCCATTTGATAACTATCTTTGAATTTGGTCTGGTCTAAAATGGTCTTGATTTCACTTCCGTACTCCTCACTGGTAAAACCGTGAAATTCTTGAAGCTTAGTTAGAATCCGGTAGCGTAGAAATCCGTATTCTCTTATTAGTCTAGCAGCTTCCTCTTTGGGAACGCCAGGGCATCCATCATATATCCATGCTGCCTTGCCAGCCTTTAGAACACGATAACATTCATCAAAAACCTTGGCAGGTCTTTTTAAGTGGTGCAAAGTGCCTGTACTAATGATGAAGTCAATCGAATTATCCTCAAAAGGGAGCTCTGCAACATTGCCGATTTCAAATCGAACATTCGCGATACCCTCAGCATGTTTTCTCGCAATCTCTACCATTTTCTCACTTAAATCAATGCCGTAAACCTTCAACCTTGGTGCTCTTCTGGCAATCTCTATCGATAGATAACCAGTGCCTGAACCTAAGTCTATAAGGGTTCCATCCTCTATCCTATCAGCCACATCCTGAGCTATCTTTTTTCCCGCTTCCTTGAGTAACTTTGCTGGTATTGCGTTATAAAATATGGCCCCAGGGGTTGGAATTGCCTCACGTCTTTTCTGCATATCCCTTATAAATTTTCTTAGAGACATATAACCTATCCTGTGCGATGGCGGTTTGGTTCACTACTTGCTCATAGTCTAAGGCCCTATCCATGTGGTGGTCAATACGTCAGCCTGTTGCACATTCCTGAGTTTCTGTGTGCCCCCCAAATTAAGTACCTATAGCTATTGACATCGTGGGAGGGAATAGTTTACTGTTGGTACCAAACATACCAACGAGGAGGTAAACCTAATGCAAGCATACTGTGTGAAATGTCGCGCTAAAAGGGAAATGAAGGATACCAAGGCTATCACCATGAAGAATGGCAAGCCGGCAACCCAAGGCGTATGTCCTGTGTGTGGGACTAAGATGTTCAGAATAGGGAAAAGTTGAAGCCAATATTATATATTTAGCTTTATCTAAGGCTGGATATCCTTACAGAACTGATATTCAGCCTTTTTTTATTCCAGAGGTAACTTTTCAAGCTAATGTCAAACCAATACTTTCTCTCTGATACCGGGGTTTGTTCACGAGCAAAATCTTCGTACCTTTCCCTCGTTCTGCCATGTTCCGCGGCTTCCCTAATTTTATAAAATCTAGTCAGATCTTGATATAATCAAGCCCAAGCCTCCAGTACTTTTGCCAGCTTGGGTGCATCCCAGACCTGATGCACTATCATACCCACTGAGGCTCTATCACCGGCAGCATCCGAAACGGCTTTGGCTCCGGCATAGCCAAAGCCACCGCATAGTTCTACTAGGGAAACCCCCTCTTCTACAAATTGCTTAGCCATAGAGGCACCTTCCTCTATGCTTCTGACGTCCTGTATCATCATCTTGAACTTTGGCGTCTCTATTTCGGCTCTGTGCTTGGTTAGATCAACGCTTGGGTCGACAAACATATATAGAGCTTTTGGTTTCATCATACCTCCTTCCAAGTATAGAAGTACTCACTGGGTAACTCATCCTTGACTGCTGCCAAGCCAGCTTTGACGATCTTGGCCATTTCGGCCACTCTCTTGCCCAAGTTTTCAGCGCAGTCCATTCCTTCAGTATCCTGGAGGACAACCTTTTTGCTTCTAAGTTGTTCAGGGGCACAGCCGCCAGTGTAGGCAGCAGCACCAATATAGTTACCTAACCAGGTGTCTCCAGAGACGACGACTCCGTTCATTAGTAAAGCACTGTTAACCAGAAAGCTCATGACCATGTCCTGTCCCCCGTAGCGGGTAGCACCGATAGTAAGCACGCCACAAACCTTGTTAAACCGGGGCAACTCCTGACCCTGAGCGATGGAACGGCAGAGAGACATGTTACCCATCCTATCGATGGCACACTTCATCGAACCTGGAACTGCCATATGGTATACTGGAGCGCCCCAGATTATACCGTCGCTTCCCATGTATCTTCTCATGAAATCTTGCAAATCATCTTTGAACCGGCAGTCCCCGGTTTCCAGACAGCGGAAGCAGCCCGTACAATGGTGGAATTCCTTGCCCGCCATCTCATAAAGTTCGGTCTCACTGCCAGGAATGCCAGCAGCAGCTTGGAGTGCTCTCTTTACGAGTTTTGCCGTGTTGCCATTTTTCCTAGGGCTACCAACAATACCTAAAATCTTTACTTTCTGCATCTAGTTCTCCTAACAGATTGGGTGTGCTACCTGAATTATGTCCCTTCTAAGCCCCTCTATCTTGTAACAACCGGGTCTTAGTGACTACGTATGTACGCTCGACTTTCTTTAACATAACTGCACCTCCGCAAACAAAGATCTTTTTGCTAAATAACCTCCAAGATAGCGCTTGATTGTAGATGTCACCACGTTATGTGGGTTTAGCTTCTATCGATTCTAACCCAGAATGTATTTCTGCACCATCTCTTCATCTTTGTCAATACTGCTCACTCTGTCTTGGTGAATAATCGCGCCATCTCTAATTACAGCATAACTATCAGCTATCTGTATGGCAGCCCTGATAACCTGTTCCACAATAATTATTGTTGTTTCTCCCTTTAGCTCACGCAGCTTATTTGTAAGCCTGTGAACGTTGTCCGGAGATAGACCAGTCGCAGGCTCATCGACAAGTAGTAGCTTGGGCTTGGGTCTCCTTACTATTGCCATAGCCAATTTCACCATTTGTGCCTCGCCCCCGCTTAAGGTGGCTGCCTTATCATTAAGATGCGGTTCAATTTCAGGGAAAAGGTCTAGAACTTCATCGCATATTTCCTTCAAATTCCTTCTACTAAAAGCACTTGTTTCGGTTAAGGCAAGGTGTTCCTTAACCGAGAGAGTTGGAAATACACATCTCTCCTGAAAAGTAAAGCCAATCCCGAGGGAGCAAATCTTGTAGGGCTCCATGTTAGTTATGTCTCTATTGTTAAAGGTAATATTTCCTGCCCTTACTGGTACTAAGCCAACGCAGCTCTTCACGAGAGTTGTCTTACCTGCTCCATTGCGTCCAAACAAGGCATAAATCTCTCCCTCCTCAGCCCTAAGTGACAAGTTATGAATTACTTGGATATCGTCGTAGTAGACACCCAGATTATTAATAGATAACATACCTTAGTCTCCTCCGTAGTATGCTTTTCTTACTTCTTCGTTGCTTTTTATCTCACTAGGAGACCCGTCAGCTATTCTTTCCCCTTCATGCAGAACGATGACTCTATCAGATATACGAAACACGAATTCCAACCTATGTTCCACAAACAAGGGCGTGATTGTCTTTGCTTTTGCCTTAATGAGGTCATAAAGAGAAGTTAGCTCGCTATCTGCTAGGCCAGCACCAAGCTCATCCATAAGAAGCACATCGGGCTCCTGAATGACACTCATACACCATTCCAATATCCTTTTCTTGCTATGAGCTAGTTCTCCAGCCATGCGGTTCATGTCTGGCAACATTCTGACCTCTTCAAGTATTTCCTTGCACCTATCGTCGATTGCCACTTTTCCGATATGTCTAGCCCTTGCTGCCATTCTTAAATTGTCAATCACTGACAAAGTGCTGAAAACGGAAGGAACCTGAAAAGTCCTAGAAATACCTCGAATAGCATGCTTATTTAAAGAGGCTTTGGTAATTTTTGCTCCTTTAAATATTATTTGACCACCGCTTGGATCAAGTTCACCACTAATTAATCTTATGGCCGTTGTTTTACCGGCGCCATTTGGACCTATTATAGACGTTACTTGCCCTTCCTCAAGACTGAAGGAGACATTATTGACGGCGGTGAAGCCCCCGAACTTCTTTGTTAAGTTTTTCACCTCTAAAATCTTCATCTAACTCTCCATCCTAAAAACATGATATAGCCGATCATAAATTGCTGCGTGCACCGTTTTCGCGATTTACTCTAGCAATCATATACAAACCCTAATTATGAGATACTACTGTCACCTTCCTCTGGATTTAAGGAATTCACCAATGATTCCAAAGGGGAAGCGGAGGACTACTACTACTAGTGCGCTGCCTAAGATTATCTCCAGAAGCCCCGGCGTCACCAAGAATTCCTCGATAAGAAACCAAACAAAAGTCCCCACGAGAGGCCCAACAAGGGTGCTGAATCCTCCGATGAGGGTGACAAGAATAATCTTTGCCGATATGAAAAAGGTGCCCATTACAGGTGAAATAGCGAGATTCTTTAGCAGAAATAGATAACCAGCGAAGCCGGTCAATGTTCCAGAAATTGTGACTGCCAGTGTTTTACGCCACCAGGTATTATATCCCAGGCTAGTGAGTTTAAGCTCGTTTTCCTTGATACACCTTAGGCTTAGACCAAAAGGAGACCTGACAATTACCCTTAATATTATATACACTGCTATCAGAATTCCCGAGGTGAAGAGGAGAAAAAGGAATGGGTCATGTAAGTCGAAAAAGAACGGTGGTAAAATCTTTAAATATGTGCCCCTATGCCCCCCGGTTATGTCACGCAAGGGTCCCCTTATCAATACCCAGGGCAGCATGGAAAAAGCGAATGTAACAAGGAGAAAATAAACTCCTCGCATACGAGTTGCTATGATGCCGACAATAAGAGCAAAGGCGGCTGACATGCC
>DUEX01000039.1 GCA_011170325.1 Dehalococcoidia bacterium
AAAAGTAGTGTTGCCATAACTCACTCCATTTATCCTGCAAAGAATCTGTTTTTCACATATCTTCCTTAAACTCAGGCTGAAATCTTATTGTGCCCCGTCTCCCGGCCAAAGCTCCTTCCCGTAGCTCTAAAATCATCCAGGCTTCTTCAGGAACTTCAAATTCGCAATCAATGCCTTTGGGCTTGGCCAGAACAAATCCAAAGCGCGGGTAATAATCAGCGTGACCTAGCACCACTATTATCTCCTGTCCAAGACGACGACATTCTTCGAGACCTGCCCCAACCATTTGCGAGCCAATCCCTTTACGTTGATACATTGGAAGAACCGCCATCGGACCAAGAGCAATTGCCTCAAAGCTCGAACCTTCCGATCTCACAACTACCGGACTGAATGCAATATGCCCAACAATCTCACCGTCGTGGACAGCAACAAGCGATATTGTTAAAACACCACGCTTTCGAAGCTTTTCAATGAGCTTAGATTCATCTTCTTGGCCGAACGCCTGCTCATTAACATAGCGAATAGAATCTACATCTTCAGGTGTTTCCGGACGAATTATTGGCAAACAGGAGCCTCCTACGAATATTAATGGCTACTAGCCATTCTAACATCAAGGAAGATTGAAAGTCATCATGAAAGTCCTACTTATTGATATCCCCAGCCCCCTGGTCCTTCTCTGTCATCTCCTCCTGCATCCTGTGGCAATTCAAAAATGGCCTCTTATGGCTCAGAGGGGAAAATCTAGCTGGGTTTCCAAATATGACAAAAGCCCCTTTTATTACGTAGTGAACTTTCCGCTACATTGCTCAATCTAGCCGCAAAACTATTGCCACAAGAGACACTGTCCTATATAATGCAAGCTAATAAAAACAAGGAGGTGCCAAATGGGCTGGGTAAAATGGTTGATATATATTGCCTCATTCTTCGTCCCCATCTTCGGCTTCATTACATTCTGGGTTTTTGCTGGAAGAACTGACGAATTGCACGATATTAGCAGAAGTTGCATAATTGCCAGTTTCTTCGGTCTCCTCATCTACATCATACTTGGTGCCATTGGTGTGACGATGTTCAACTTCCTGTTCCAAGCCATGGGGCAAATGTAGTAAATAAACCTCCCCACAGCTTGCTGTGGGGTATCTGTGGCGCGAATTCTAACACTTTCGTCGCTCAAATTCGCTTTGCAGTGTCTAAAGACGCTGCTTACTAGTCTATCCTGTGATTCATCCCCGCAGCTTGCTAAGGGCTATTCTCGCTAGATTTTACAAAGGTAAATGTGGTTATTAGTACCAAAGCTATAGGAGTCGCTTCTAACAAGTAAAGAGGCATAGTGTTGTTGCACCAGTCTAGTGGCCCAGCTCAAAAGCTGGGCCACTTTATATATTACTAAATATTTCCAATACTAATTGGTACGTTAATCGAACAGACGCCATCTTGTGCAATGTCATCATGGTATACCCGATATCGAATACCTTGGGGGTGTGGTAACATAACGAGTGTTTGTTGTATGTATTAACCGTGAGTCGACAACCCAAGCTTTTGTTACCTAAACCGTCCGTCACTGGGCTTGGTGCAGCATGACATATTAAAGGGAAATGGCTAAGCGAGCGGCCTAAACACAGGATTTGACGTTAGGTCCAAAGCTGCCAAAAGCTCTGTAGCTGCTGGAAGTCAATTAGCCCACTCTCGGCTATGTTTTCTATCTCAATACCAGCCTCCACTGCCGCTGCCACCGGATTGAGACCACCGAGTTGCACAATACCAATCCGATTCAGGGCTACTGGAATCTGACAAAGTGGCTCGCTGGTATTGCTCATGGCATAAACACCACCGATGCCGGCCTCCTTGAGCATAGCAATCTTCTGTTCGACGACTTCTCTGGCCGGTGCCGGTATTGTACGAAAAACCCCCAGTATCTTACCATTCCCTGTCCTGGATGCTTCACCAACGCTGGTCATTCTTGCCCGGATAAACTGCTCAGAGGGGTCGATGGATGTACCGGCATAGTCGATTATAGCCACAAAGCGCCTCGGCTTCGAGTTTCTAACTTCGAGGACACCTCCAAACCTGTACTCTGTAGGGACTCCATCCTTAAGAAGCACACCATATATTACTACGCTGCAAACGGTAGCAAAGCCAATTTTCCCACTTGGTATGATTGCTGAACCCAGTTTCTCTCCTTCTGATGCTATGGCCACGAGTTCACTGACACAAAAGCTAGCCCTGAACGCATCCTTCATGGCTGACAACGCCCTCTTAAATCTATCCTTGTCAGTAAGCGAGGTATTTGTTGATAGCTGACCGGTACGTTTTTCGGGGTCAAAAGTGGTCTGGTAGGCCAGCATCTCCAGCTTCTCTTTTACGAAACCCAGATGCTGTGGTGCCAGTGCTTCCTTAACCTCCTGCCGCCCCTCCAGCGTAATCATCCTACCATCACGACCCCCATTCTTGTCTTCTTGGATAAGCCCAATTGCATAGGTGGCTAGTGGGAAGAGTATATTTTTGATGAGTTAGTCATTAGCGATTACCAGAGCGGTTCAATAATCTCCTTCGGTCCTTAGTTATATTGTTCCCTGTCGAAACGGCCTAACGGGTTCAGGTAACAATTAGCCATTTTGGGTAGCAAAATGCTGATTCTACTGTTAGCTTAAAGAATAGTGCATTAGACAGTTTGCCAGACGTAATTACCTCATACAGCAACCCTAACCTGACTCAGCTCTAAGAGCCCTGATTAACTCGCGAACGTCATTTTCCACTTTAGATAGGTCTTGCTCGTTGGGGCGTCCCCTAATGTCTCCCAATTTTCCCTTAGTGCTAAAGTCCTCACGACCATGGAACTCGCCCACAATATACCATTCTCCAGCCACCTCAAACCCAAGATGTTCAAAGAATTGCCCAAGGTACTTGCATACGGGGACAGCTTCATTTAGGCCTGTGTGTGGTCCCGAATAGGTACAGAAGACAACCGCAGTTTTGCCAGGGATTTTTGGGGCACGCGGCTTGATGTGTTTCAGTTTTACATGATGCTTCATCTTCTCTTTAACAAAATGCTGTACCGGTTCCGGCGGGAGCCACTGATACGATGGTGACCCAAGAAAGACCAAATCATATTCGTATAGCTCCTCTTCCATTGCTTCGGTGACATTCTTGAATACTGGCTCTATCTCTTCCTGATCCAGGCTTCTTCGGATAGCATTGGCTACCTTCTCAGTATTCCCGGTTGCTGACCAATAGATAATCAGTGTCTTCAGCTCGGAGCTTGGTTTACGCCTCTGTCTGTTATTCTGCAATTCCATTTAACCTCCTTGTCTTCTACCGTAACTCGTGGCGAAGCAGTCTTCAGGCTCTATTGTTTCAGGCGCTATGATATGCGCAGAGCACCTAGCCGTCAAGCCCCTGAAGCTTCAGAAGCAACAATCTAATCTACCTAGCTGACTACATACAGCCTTGATGTGCCCTTTGTAAGCATCCTCAAACTGGAGTGAGCCGAGATAACGCTTAACCATCTCCAGGCTACTATGTCCCAGTAATAACTGAAGCTCAAAGATATTGCCCCCATTCCTAAGGTAGTAAATGGCAAATGACCTTCTCAAAGTATGAGGATTACACTTGATACCTGACTTCTGAGATAGCCTTTTGAGGCTTAACTTGATAGTCTGGGCTGCTATAAGATTACCGTGCCTATCAGTCCATAAACCATCAGAAATCAACTGCCTTATACCTAAGTATCCCCACAAAGTTTTCTGTACTCCATGGCCGATTCGAACAAATCTTTCTTTACTGCCTTTGCCCATCACTTTAACTATACCTTTGTCCAGATTCACATCTTGTAGCTTCAGACCAGCACATTCGCTAACTCGCAGCCCTGCGTCTAATAGCATCAGCACAATAGCCTTGTTCCTAACAGATTCAAAGCCCCTATGATTGAGACAAGCAAGTAGCTTCTCAATGTCCTGAATGGAGACAGCTTTCATTACCTTTTTTGCCTCCTTGACCCTAATAGAATTAGATGGATTAGCCTGAAGATAACCTTAGTAATACACCACTGGCAAAAGACCTTGATACATTCCAGATAGCAGGCACAGGTGGCAAGTGTGGCTTTCCTATTAGCCATGGGATTACTTGATTGTCATCTATTAGGCATTGACTGAATGTAGCTGGGGAAAGCCTTAATGACTTGTGGCGTAAGCGCACCTATATGCTCAGGTATCTCATTCTGCATCAACCACCATAAGAACCTCTGGAGATTGTTGCCGTAGAATTCAATAGTCCTCTGGGACAGTCCTCTAATCCTGCAGTCCAGTATAAAACCAGAAATCAGGTGGTCAATTATCGTATCTGAGGAGATTTGAGGATTGGGACTAAACAGGTAGTCACTTGGGACTTTGTCAAATACGATGGTGGGCGATAGTGGACTTGAACCACTGACCTCCTGTGTGTAAAACAACCCACAGAAAAGGCGGAGACCGC
>DUEX01000004.1 GCA_011170325.1 Dehalococcoidia bacterium
GGTCCAGCTACGGAAGTACAGGCATCGCTTAGATATGACATTCCAAGCTTGGAAATTGTGGGACACGTAGACAAATGCAACGTCGTAGTTGAATATACTAGAGACCACGACCTGTGTGGTAGAACCAATCGTGAGGTTATTACCTACTTTAATCAGCTAAATGTCGAGACCCTCATTAATCAGGCAATAGAAGAGACCAAGGTTGGAAATGTCGCTGAAGCGACTAAAATGCTAACTCAGGCTCAAATGCTGACTCAGAAAATCGGTAATACGGCTTTAACGCAATGCATCAGTCAAGCCAGCGAGGAACTGAATGAAAAAGGTACAATCTCGTCAGGGGTGATGAAAACTGTAAGGGTCGGGGCTAGTCACACAGTAAAAATAGATGACCAGTAGTACAGGTAGGGAGTTAGGAATGATGAAGATTAAATGTCCAGCCTGTGGCTTTGACGAAAACGAAGCAAAAGTGAGATTCTGTGTTCGCTGTGGTGCCGACCTAAGAGCTTCTCAAGAAGCTATATCCTCTAAAGGTGAGCCAGCTTTTAGGGTTCCTGAGCCTCCTACTGCAATCAAGCCTGAGCCCAGACCACCGGCAGTCCCTGAACCTCCTACTGCAATCAAGCCTGAGCCCGAACCACCGGCAGTCCCTGAGCCTCCCACTGCGGTCAAGCCTGAGCCCAGACCACCGGCAGTCCCTGAACCTCCTACTAAGGCTAAGCTCGTCATCAAGCAGGGTGGACGAAAAGGACATGAGTTCCCCCTTACTCAAGAATCCATGGACTTGGGCAGGTGGGATGCAGACAGTGGAGCTTTCCCAAAGATTGACTTAACTGAAGACGACCCTGGGTGCCGTGTTAGCCGCAAACATGCTCGTATCTTCTTCAAGAATAATAGATACTTTATAGAGGATCTAGGCAGCATGAACGGAACTTTCGTTAACAGAGGTTCAAAGCTTAAACTCGGTTCTCCCCAAGAGTTGCACGATGGCGATGAGATTGTTGTCGGGAGGATTTTTCTCAACTTTTTGAGCGGATGATAACCATCGGTGACACCATAATTTTCAAAAGGCAATAGTTGAGCATGTCAGATTGCCCCAATTGTGGAAAGCTTTATACCCTTGGCGATGAGGCTTGCCAATATTGTGGCTATGTATTCCCCTTCTCTACTGACATTGTAGCTTCGGGCACAATCCTACAAGGCAGATACAAAACTGAAGAATTGGCCCACAGCGGCGGCATGGGTTACATCTATTTAGCTAGAAATACAAAACTCCATGACCGTCTGTGCATAGTCAAACAAGTCAAAGACCCCGTCAAGTCTGACGATGACTTAAAAAAGCTCGAGCAAGAAGCTATCGAGATGGCAAAGCTCAGCCATCCTAACGTGGCCATGATATTTGACCACTTTGTGGAAGGGCGATTCTACTTCCTGGTCGTAGAGTATATAGCTGGCAAAACCTTGAGTGAGATATTTCAGGAACGCCAGGGGCATCTAGCAGAAGAGGAAGTAATAAACTGGGCAATCTCCATGTGCGATGTTGTTAGCTATCTTCACAAGCAAGGCATCGTCCACCGGGATATCAGCCCTCAGAACATAATGATAACGGATGAAGGTATTATCAAATTTATTGACTTTGGTACCTTGCGCGAGCTTCGCCATATTGCCACAAGGGGAACTGCTGGAATGGGGAAATTTGGTTACGCACCACCGGAACAATGGCTCGGTAAGCCGGAGCCCTGCTCCGATATCTTTGCCCTAGGTGCCACAATCTATTACCTGCTCACCGGTTTCCTGCCCCTGTCCAAAGAGTACCTGGCCGGCCAGGGACCTCAAAGAGCAGATTTCAATCCAGATTTCCCACCAATTAGACAGAAAAACGAGAGGGTTTCTCCAGAGCTCGAGGCTGTGCTCCAAAAAGCGCTTCAGCTGGATGCAAACAGCAGATATTCTTCAGCAACGGAGTTGAGACAAGCCCTGATGAACTTAATAGAGGTCAAAGCCCCTGTCTTAAGCGTTGATTGTGACCAACTTGACTTCACCCAAACTGTAGCGGGAAGGCAAAGTGCCAAAAACTTCACTCTGATGAACGTTGGCATCAATAGGCTAACCGGCAAACTGACAACTACAAAGTCCTGGCTCAAAGTATCACCAGCCACATTAGACCTGGAAGCTGGCGAACAGGAGGTATCCGTAACGGTAGATGCCACTAGCCTTGCCACCGGATTCAGCGATATTGGAAATATCGACATAGTTACCAATGGTGGCGAAGCAAGCATTGATGTTACTTTGTCAACAACCTCTTTTGCCAAACGAGCACTTGGTGTCGGGCTTACATGGGCAGGTCGTATGAAGTGGCTTATCTTATTGGTTATGGTCATTGCCGTAGCTGCCGCAATCGTACCTAAGACAATCCTTAAAGAGCCTGTTTTAGGCATTGATTCAACACAGCAAATCGATTTTAGCGATATTAAGGTCGGTGATATAAGTAGCTCCAGAACTCTTATTATTACCAATACCGGCGGTAGCCTCCTCACTGGCACAGCAAAGAGTACCAAGGACTGGCTTATTGTAAGCCCAACGGAGATAAAGCTCCCGTATGGTGAAGAAAAGATTACTGCCCAGTTAGATACAAGAAACCTGCCCTACGGGTTCAAAGACACCGGCTTCATAGATATAGAGACCAATGGTGGCAGCTTGCAGATTGCCGTTAACCTAACTATAACAAATGTAATCTACGAGGATGATTTTAGCGATTCTTCTTCTGGCTGGACTGTGGGCTCCAGCGATACTGGAGAAGCGAGGTACGGAAACGGCGGCTATCGTCTGCTAACAAAAAGAACTAGCAGCATAATAGCTGGCACGAACCCAGCTATAGGCCAACTCAGCGACTTTGTTCTTGAGGTGGATGCTAAATCGCTCTCATCAGCAAGGGACAGTAGTTATGGAGTCATCCTCAAACAGCAGGACACTAGTCGCTTTGACAACCTTTACTATTTTCACATCTCCAGCAGTAGCGGGCAATACAAGGTTGAAAGACTATCAAATGGCAAGTGGTCAACTTTAACAGAATGGACGGATTCAACTCATATTAGCAAGGCTCCCTCAGTTAACCAGCTAAAAGTCATTTGCAGAGGTAAACAGATAGAGCTTTATGTCAATGACATTAGTCTCGCCACCATAACAGATGATTCTTTTCCAAATGGATTTATTGGGCTAGCTGCGGCATCAGGTTTTGAAGCAGAATCCAAAGCCGATGTCGTTTTTGATAATATCACGATTTATATCCCTGATTAATCCTGTCATGACTGAAATGCCAAGCTGTCCAAATTGCAAAAAGCCATACAACCAGGGCGACAAGGTGTGCCAGCATTGCGGCTATGCATTTCCCCCGTCTGCCGAAATCCTAGCCCTAGGAACAATACTTCAGGGTAGGTATGAGATTCAGGAACTTTCCCATGAGGGAGGCACGAGTCGTGTTTACCTCGCTAAGGACAAAAGGCTTTATGACCGCCGTTGCATTGTCAAACAGGTCAAAGAGCCAATTAGCTCCGATACTGACATGGAAAGATTCGACCAAGCAATCTTGGGTATGGCAGAGCTGAGTTTCCCCAATGTCGCCATGATTCTTGACCACTTCGTGGAAGGAGAATACTACTTTCTGGTTGTAGATTACATAGCTGGCAAGACCTTGAGCGAAGTGTTCCGGGAAAGCCATGGAAAACTTGAGGAGGAGGAAATCATACGTTGGGCCATTTCCATGTGCGATATCCTCAGCTCTATCCACAAACAGGATGTTACGCATGGTGATATCAGTCCCCAGACAATAATGTTGACGGATGATGGTTTCATCAAGTTCATTGACTTTGCCACCTTAGATGAGCTTCGGTGCGCTGCCACGGGGGAGACTGTCAGCAGAGGGAGATTCGGCTACACACCACCAGAGCAGTGGGATGGTAAACGGGAGCTCCGCTCCGATATCTTTGCCCTGAGTGCCACAATATATTACCTGCTCACCGGTTTCCTGCCCCTGTCCAAAGAATACCTAGCCAGCCAAGGACCTCAGAGAGCAGATTTCAATCCAGATTTCCCACCAATTAGACAGAAAAACGAGAGGGTTTCTCCAGAGCTCGAGGCTGTGCTCCAAAAAGCACTTCAGTTGGATGCAAACAGCAGATATTCTTCAGCAACTGAATTTGCACAGGACTTAAAGAACTTGATCAAGAAAACGCCCATCTTGAGCGTTGACTGTGAGCGTCTTGAGTTTGCCAATATTATGCCGGGGAGGGCTGGAGCCAGCAGCTTTACTGTAAGAAATGATGGTGCCAGCAAGCTAGTTGGCAAGTTGAGTTCAGACAAACCCTGGATGGAAATATCACCAGCCACATTAGACCTGGAAGCCGGCGAGCAGGAGGTATCCGTAACAGTAGATACCTCTAGTCTTGCTCCTGGATTTAGCGATATCGCAAACATCAACATAGCTACTAACGGTGGCAAGAAGAGCATTGGTGTAAGCTTATCAGTAAGTCAGACGGCTATTGGTCGTGCACTTGCCTGGATGAGTAGTCGGAGATGGCTCGTTTTCTTAATCGTTGGTATCATTATAGTGGCTTCTGCGGGAATAATAGTCCAGAATACAATCCTCAAGGAGACGACACCTGCTACTGCTACCGTCTTTTTTGAAGATGATTTTAGTCACTCCGGTAGTGGCTGGGAGATGGAAGTAGATAATTGGGGAGAAAGCGCGTATACAAATGGTGAGTATCTGTTACTGGTCTCAGAGGCCGACTATAATATAGTAGCACGCACCAGCGATAAAATTGGCCCATTGGGCGATTTCGCTATCGAGGTAGATGCCAGGTTTGCTTCAGGACCTAACGACACCTGGTATGGCATTGGCTTCCGTCAACAAGATAAAGACAATTCTTACGACTTCCTCATTAACAGCGGTGAAAGCGCTGATAAGGCTAGTTATGCGATATTTAAGCAATTCAGCGGGACGTGGTCACAACTGAAGGATTGGACTGATTCAAGTTATATCAACAAGGGAACAGCCACCAATCACCTGAAAGTGATTTGCAAAGGGGAGCAAATAGAAGTCTATGCTAACGGTCACAAACTGGCCAGGGTCACAGATTTCTCATTCTCTAAAGGAGCAATTGTTTTCGAAGCTGCAAAAGACCAGGGGGTAAAGGCTTATATTTACTTTGATAATCTGAAGATTTATGTACCTCATTAAAAGGGTCCAAGGCCAGGACAGCATAATCAGGTAGAGATAATGGAGCGACGCCAATCCCAGAGGAAATGGGTAACGGGGGCGGGCTAAAAAATATCTCTTGGCTATAGCACCTATTGCAATGCTTATTCCTTTTATGTTACAGTTACTTAAAGCACCTATCAGCATCTTTTGACCTGTCACAGGGGCAGCAAGGCGGGTGACATGGAGATATCGGGCATTTTGGAAATCCGCCGTGGGGGTGAGGTCAGCGAATACCACCTCACTCAGCCGATAACCACTATCGGTCGCAGCGCTGACAATCAGGTTGTGCTTGGCGATGAGCTGGTATCGCGCCATCATGCTAGAGTGGAGTGGGCTGAAGGAGTGCCGTGGATAATCGACCTTGGCAGCGCCAACGGTACACTAGTGAACGGCACCACGATCGAGCCAAAGGTATCAGTTCCTCTCAAGGAAGGTGATGTCATCGGCATTGCTGATTTTACACTGACGTTCCGCACGTTGTCTCCTACTGAGAAACCACCCCCTGCTGAGAGAGTACCGGTTTCTGTAGTCAGGGAGGAACCTGCTGCCCCTGCTGAAGCCGCAGCCCCGGCAAGAGGGACTAAACTGCCTCGGGCGAAGGTGCTGGCAATCGTTGGTGGGGCAGTTGTGCTGATAGGCGTGCTACTGGTGGTTCTCTTGCCAGGGGCGAAGGAGGATATCAAGGTGGAGGTAGGGGAGTGCCTGATGGAGATGAATACCGCGGCTATCGACGACATAGATTTGGAGTTGGACGAGATCGGTCAGCAGGCACGTGAGACTGAGGAAAAACTGCTGAAACTAGAGCAGGTGGTGACCCCGGCGCTAGAATGGGTAGACTATCAGAAGGCCAACACAGATCAATATCTGAAAAATTCATCGTGGATTATTCGGGTACCGTCAGGAGAGTTAGATCAACTTAAGAATGACCAATACCAGGTAACAACACTGGAGTTCTCGGTCAGCCAAGTTAAGACTCCACAGGAGCAGTCTTCCGCTGTAATCAAAGTCACCGATTTAACCACCAAGACAGTGTATGACTGGGAAGCCCTTGACAGCGAACTCGAAGACCGCAAGGCGAAGTTAGAGCAACGAGCTCAGGCAAGAGGGGAAAAGGGAGAGCTAGCCATATCAACCTTTTTGGAAGTCATGGACTGCTGGGAAGACTGGGAAGTAAAAAATACTGGCAGCAACATCTACAGCGTCAGCGGTTACGGTCTAGGATGGGCAGACGGACTTACTAAGGGTAGATGGACTTACTATAGAGACACCGGAGAAATAATACCTAGAGATAGCCACAGCGAGGCTCTAAAGAAGGTACTGGTAGCCGAATCCTAGTCCTGGCAAGCTTATTAGCCTTAATTACCTGAGACCTGGTTAGTGCCCCCAGCTCCAGCTGTCACTTCCGTCCAGTTGTCAGTTCAATTTTCTCGACTGGCAAGTCGAGCCAGCTAAATTCAATGTCAGCCAGTACGGCATAACCCTCAATTTGCTTGGCCTTCTGGTAACGCTCATCCCAACTCCAGTTTGCATAGTTCTTGTAATACTCTGCCAGCTTCAACCCAAATGTCCCTTCGTATGGATTGGGACAGCCGCCACCTGTCATAGAAATGACTATTGTCATCACTAGTAGAGTAGCGATAAGCAATCTCACCATTGGTTTGGTCTTCATCTTATACCGCCACTAACTCAAATATAGCTCTGTGACAAATCCGTGTCAAGCCCTATCGCAAGCTCTATTATGAGTTTGGTGGGGAAAACGATAAGGTGGTAAGAACCCTTGGAACAAAGAAAAAAGTTGGTAACAGTAGCTTTGTGAAAAGACCCTAATTTTACTAACTAATATACCCAGACTAAAATAATTATGAGACACTTAAAATCAAGGGGAGAAATGGTACCCAGAGATAGCCGCAGCGAGGCTCTAAAGAAAATACTGGCAGCCGAATTCTAGTCCTGGCCAGCTATTAGCCTTAATTACCTGAGACCTGGTTAGTACCCCCAGCTCCAGCTGTCACTTCCGTCCAGTTGTCAGTTCAGTCTTATTGACTGGCCAGCTGCGCCAGTCAACATCCAATTGCATACTAATGACTAAAGCGGTTAACCCAGTTACTGCGTGGTAACGCCTCTGCCAACTCCAGTTGGCATAAGTCGCTTTATAGCCTGCCTTCCGTGCTTCAAAATCCTCTGCAGGGTTTCCACATAGCCCACCACCTAGAGCAAACATTGTGATTAACAAGACTATTACCAAAGCGATAACACTTACTGTCGTCACTGTTTTCATCTTATATCCCCTTAATCAAAATATTAGTTCTATGGTAAGTCCGTGTCAAGCCCTCCCTTCCACATTTAGTGCCAGACATGTCATTGCCAGGCGAAGTAACCTAGCTTCACCTAAACCCCATCATGCAACCTTAAAAGGTCACACTGCAGGGGAAAGGTTAAAAAATATCCTTTTGGCTATAGCGCCTATTGCAATGCTTATTCCTTTTATGTTACAGTTGCTTAAAGCACCTATCGGCACCTTCTGACCTGTCACAGGGGCAGCAAGGCAGGTGACATGGAGATATCGGGCGTTCTGGAAATCCGCCGTGGGGGCGAGGTCAGCGAATACCCTCTTACTCAGCCGATAACCGCTATCGGTCGTAGCGCTGACAATCAGGTTGTGCTTAGCGATGAGCTGGTATCGCGCCATCATGCTAAGCTAGAGTGGATTCAAGGTGTGCCACAGATAATCGACCTTGGCAGTGCCAACGGCACTTTGGTGAATGGCAACGAAATCGAACCAAGGGTAGCCTTTTCCCTCAAGGATGGCGATGTTATCGGCATCGGTGATCTCACGATGACATTCCGCCTGTCGCCTCCCACCAAGAAAGCACCAGTTTTTGCAGCTGAAGAGAGAACCGTTGTCCTCACCGAAGAAGGCCTCACTTTCAGGTTCCCTACTGCCCCTAATCTCATTGTGACCACCTCTAGAGGGACCCAAGAGTTCCCTCTAACAAAAGATACTCTCACCATAGGCCGAGACCCGGCAAATGATATCGTTATCGAGAATCAAGTGGTCTCAAGGCATCATGCCAAACTCCAGCTCACTTCAGATGGTTATGAAATCACAGACCTTGGTAGTACAAATGGCCTGACCTTTAAATCAGCCCGTATTTCTGAGAAATTGCTTTCTGGTGGAGACGTATTGTGGATCACAGAGTCTGTCTCTCTCGCATACAAGGCACCAGCAGCACCAGCGGAGGTGCTGGAAACAGCGGCAGCTCCGGAGAAACTTGATGTTAAGGGGCAGGCCACTGTTACCATTGGCCGCAGCCAAGATAACGATGTTGTCCTCAGTCATCCCGCAGTCTCACGCAAACATGCCCGCATAGTCAGGCATGACCCTGAGAGGACATATGTCATAGAAGACCTCGGCTCATCAAACGGCACCTTTGTCAATGGTGAACGCGTAGTCCGGCTTAAACGACTGAATCCCGGTGACATCATACGCGTTGGCCCAGTAAAACTGGTCTACACAGTAGAAGTATTGGAGAAACTTGACGAATCACAGAATTTGTGTGTGGATGCAATTCACCTCAATCAGTTCGTCAGTGCCAACGTCAACCTTTTGCAGGATATTTCACTTGGCATCGACCCCAATGAATTTGTGGCTATTGTAGGTGGCAGCGGCACCGGAAAATCCACGCTTCTCAAAGCCCTGAATGGTTTCAATCCTGCAAGCGAGGGCTCAGTCCTAATCAATGGGGACGACTTATACCGTAATTCCGATGCCCACCGGGCCCAGTTTGGCTATGTGCCCCAAGAGGATATTGTGCACAAGGAACTAACGGTTTACGAGGCATTGGATTACTCAGCCCAGCTCAGGCTGCCTACAGACACTACCCCAGCTGACCGGCACCAGCGTATTAACGAGGTACTGGACACGCTCGGCTTGGCCGAGCGTAAAAATCTTCCTGTCCGTAAACTGAGTGGTGGAGAACTCAAACGCGTCTCAATTGGTGTGGAACTCCTGACAAAGCCGGGGCTTTTCTGTCTCGACGAGGCCACTTCAGGTCTCGATCCCAATATCGAAAACCAGCTGATGCGCATATTGCGCAATCTCTCTGACCAAGGTCATACAGTTCTGCTCGTCACTCACGCCACCCAGAATGTCATGCTATGCGACCAGGTTGCTTTCCTTGCCAGAGGTGGTTATCTTGCCTACTACGGTCCACCAGACGAAGCTTTGACGTACTTCGAGGTAGAAGAATTTGACGCTATATATGCAAAACTTGAAACAGAATTAACCCCTAAAGCATGGGCAGAGCGATATCGCCAGTCTGCGCAATACCAAAAATATATTAAGGCAAGACTGACGGAGAAGCTCATTGCACCATCGGAAGCTCCTCGAAGGCCGGCACGTCTTGGACCACAATCCAAATACATCTCATCTCTGGCTCAGCTTTTCATACTTTCACACCGAAACATGAGTATCCTGCTACGGGATAGGATGGCCCTGATACTCATGCTTGCGCTAGCCCCAATCATCAGTACACTCTATTTCGTCATCTGGAAACCAGGACTGTTTGAACCAGCGGGTGGTGATGCCGGGGTAATTATTTCGAACCTCTTTATGGCAGCTATAGTTGGCTGTTTGCTTGGTGCCTTATCTTCCATGCGCGAGATAGTCAAAGAGGCAGACATCTATCGTAGAGAACGCATGGTGACACTGAAAATCGCACCGTATGTTCTATCCAAGCTGTGGATAGCTGCCCTGTTAGCCATATATCAGTCAGCCGTGTTTCTCTTTTTCATAAGATTGTCTGGCGATTGGCCCAGCGCTTCCCTGATGATACCCGTCTACTTTACGCTTACGTTGGCAATATTCGCTGGCACGTTGTTGGGATTGCTCGCCTCAGCCATATCGCCTAACCAAAATGTCACACCTCTACTGGTCCTCCTTTTCATAGTGCCTCAAATAATCTTCGGAGGCATACTGCCGAAAGCCGCCCTTGGCACGGCAGGGGAAACTGTTAGCAATGCAATGACGACAAAATGGGGGTTTGAATCTCTGATTAACATCAGCGGCATGGGCAAGGACATTGCCAACTGTTCATGCTGGCAAATGACCAAAGAGGAAAGAGACAAACTGACTGAGGAAGACAAAGCTTCGTGCAACTGCATGGGTGTCAATATATTCAGTAAGTGCAATTTCCCTGGCATACGTGACTCTTACCACCCAGCGATAGACCAACCGGAACCGCTACAACCAGTCGAGCCTGACGAGCCACCGCCTCCGCCTGACGAACCACCAGCCAAGCCGAGCAATCCACCACCCCATCCCGGCAGTCCACCACCTAAGCCCCCCACAACACTCCTGCTCATAGACCCGATTGCATATTGGCAACAGATGGAAATGTGGAATATGGGAATGGCAGTGTGGCAGAACGAGATGAATCAATATGCGGAGGCGATGAAAGCGTGGGAAGGAGAGATGGGTGAATATGGTGAGGAGATGAAAGACTGGGAGGCAAAGATGCGTCAATATCAGGAGGATATGGAGACATATCAGGAGGAGATGGCAAAGTACCAGGAAGATATGGAAGTATGGCAGGGTGAGTACCAAGAGTGGAAGGAAAACCGCGCCACAGCGATCGGTGAAGCCGAGGCTAAGATTACCGGCTTTTACAACAAGCATGGTAATGCAGTGAACACCAATCCAACCTCTAACTGGGGCTGGATGATGTTCATCATGGCAATAAATTCGGGGCTTATATTCGGTGCAATTAAATGGAAGGACAGGAGGTGATGGATTTGATGTAATACTTCTGATGTCAATCCAGCCTTTTGAACGCGGTGGAATAATAAAAGAAGGGAGGGAATGAGGAAGCTATGAAGGCGAAAAATGTGGCTATTTCGGTTGGTGCAGGCATTGTAGTGGTTGGTGGGATTTACGGTGGACTGGTCTGGGGCGGGCAGCTTGGGGAAGCGCCTGGTAGTAAACTCATGGCTCAAGCCAATGCCCAAGTATCTTTGCTAGAACAGCAACTGCAGAACAGAAGGGATTGTAGTTGCAAATACTGTGGTAGAAGATATTCGTGTGAAATGATTCAGTGTCCTTTTTGTGGAAGGTCTTCCCATAATCTACCCCCCATTGATTTAGGTGACGCAGGAAAAGGGGGTATTCCAGGAGTGCCAGCCAACTTCGTCGATTTATCAGGAGGAGGTGATGGAGGTGGAGGTGGAGGTGGAGGTGAATAGGGGCCTGCTGATTATGCAATCTTTCCTGAGAATAACGAGCCATGGGCAGTCAGGCCAGCATCCTTGATCAGGCGGCGAATATGCTATGCTCAAAGGAGGGGCTAAATGGGAAAGCGGGTTGTATATATTTTCTTACTACCTCTCATCTTGCTTAGTATGGCAATTGGCTGTGTGTCGAGTGAGTCCATCAAGCAAGAAGTGGTTGATTGCTTTGTACAGATGATTGATGAGACTGTGGACTGGGTAGAAGCAGATTTGGATAGCATAGAGAAGCATCTTTCTGCTACCAAAGAAAGTGTACTAAAACTGGAGCAGGTAGTAACCCCGGCATTGACATGGGCAGAAGAGCAGAAGGCTGACATACAGGAAGTCAAACTGTCAGGTTCATCATGGTCTGTCCAGGTAGATCGGGAGTGGTTATCAGATACGCTTAATAATGACCAGTATCAGGTAACGTCGGTGAAGCTGTCAGTTTTCAACATTGGGACTCCGGAACAAAAAGACTCCCTTGTAATCGAAGTTGCCGATTTAACTGCGGAAGTAAAAAGACTGCGCGATTGGGAACTGATTGACAGTGAGCTCAAGACACGGCTGTCCCGTCTTTCAGAACAGAGGCAGGCATTAATTGACTCAGGAGAAACATCCACGGCTACCCTTCGAAGTGTCATTGAACATGTTCAAGAATGGGAGATACGGAGGATTAATGATATGACTTACAGTGTTAGTGGGGCCGGTCTAGGGATGAGCGAGGAACTTACTTCGGGCAAATGGACTTACTATAGGGACTCAAAAGAGATAGTACCTGCTGATGCGCAAAGTGTAGCTCTGTGGAACATACTGTCAGGTAAATAGTTTTTGGCAGGTTTTTGGCCTATCGTCTAAGATAAAAATACTAACTTGAGTTGTTTACGGATACAAGGATGACCCATCAGTGTTTCGGAGGTTAGGATCTGTAGCCAGTCTGGAGCTGTCATCACCAAAGCCCGGCAGGGACCGGAAAAGAAGCCCTGAACAACCCAGGCGTCTGTGACCTAGATAACAAAACAAGCGTTCGCATTGTGTCAGGCAATTTTGCTTGTCACTAAATGCCATAGACAATGTCCTACTCTAGATTAGACAATACGCTTTCGTTGGAGGTACCTATTCCTTTTTCTTCTCCAGTCCCTTTTCCTTTACAAATGCCTTTGTGCGCTTGCTTATCTCATCAGCTTTTGATAGTAGCCAAATCATGGTGCCTAAACAGACAAGGAAAATGCCAACACCGATGGGGCCTGGCCATCCCAGTATCAAGAATAAGTTCTCCATTCCTCCCTCCTTTTCTCAAACGACTATTTCTATCCACATATTATGCGGTCAAATCGAAAAGTGTCAACAATCCCAGTTCATCGATTTGAGTAGGCCTGCAACAGAGGATACTAACTTATTATGGCTTATTACTGCAACTGCTTAGGTTTTCCTGCGGTGTATTTGGTGTACCAGAAGCACGATGCCGAAGCCCATTACCATGGCCCCTAGGACAATGTTCGATATAAATGAGGGTCACATGAAAGCAGCAATCACAAACGCTCCGAGAACTATCTCAATAATGGCCAAGTGCTTGGTATGCATGTCTACATCCTAAGTCCTTGCCTTTTGCAGCTTGCGCATTATACCACGCACGCCAAGACAGCAGTAAAGCGATACTAGCTGCAGAGGCGACTAGCACCTCACCGGTTAGACTACACACTTCGTTAAAAAAGTGTAATCCTAGGGGAACCAGAACCAAGAATTGTTCTACGAGTGGTACCCTCTGTGGTGTTGGTCTGCCTTCTTAGACCACTTCTATTGTAAGCGCCCGTCCGACATAGAAACCTAGGCTAAATCTTTACTAGTCTGCATGGGTTAGCTCTGAACGAAGGCAAGCCTGATATCGGGTCCAATTTATTGTCGACTATCAGGTTGACATTGGCTTCAGGCCATCCATTTAGTATCTCTATAACATAGGGAAGAACATCCTCTGTAAGCCTAGCCTTAAGCTCGATCCTGCCTATCGGCGTTTGCACAGCTACCATATCGCCATCCTTTATGCCCATTTGCTCGGCAGTCGAGCTATTGATTTCGGCATAAGGGCTAGGTCCAGCTTTTCGGAATGCCTTTAAATCGCGATACCTTGAGTTGGTATATATAGCATTCCTGGCTCCTGTGGTCAGTATGAAGGGATATTCTTTCACAACTTGTGGCTCGATTGGCTGGTGATATGTCGGCAATGGGTCATAGCCATACTTTTCTAAAGTCCCAGAGTAGATTTCGACCTTTCCCGATGGAGTCTTGAATCCCTCTTTCAGATAACGCTTCTCCTCTTGAGCAGCGTAGAAAACACCCTCAGGGTGAGTGTAAAACGCTTCTAAAGAGATACTAAACGGCTTGAACAGGTCCTCTCGGGCCACCAGCGTTGCAAACATCTCGTCTCGCGTCTTATATGGGAACTGCTCTTTATAGCCCATTCTCTGGGCTAACTCTGTCCATATGCTCCACTCTGGCCTGGAATTCCCTAAGGGTTCGATAGCTTGCTGAGTCAGAAGTTGCATTGGGAACCCATAATATACCGCAAAATCAGATGTCTCAAGATAAGTACAAACCGGCAACACAACATCAGCCTGCTTGGCAGTCTCAGTCATAAACAAGTCTAGGACGACCAGCAGGTCTAGCTTCTCAAATGCTCTTTTGACTTTGTTAGTATTAGGCCAAGTCATCATTGGGTTGGCCCCGGTGAATATCATAGCTTTGATTGGGTACGGACTTTCGTTGATTGTGGCATCAATTACAAATCCAGCCGGCATTATGACACGCGTAATTTTATGGGCCATAGGATACTCCTTGGCCCCAATTTGTTCGTCTGAGGGCACCAAATCTTCCCCCAGTCCAAAGCAACCGACCTTTGACTGCGTCACAGTAGTATTCCCCCCGGGTACATCAAAGTTACCGGCGATTGCTGTCATAATGCAAAGGGCCCGGTTGGTTTGGACTCCATTTATACAGTGGTCAATAGAGATGCCTGCATTCACAGTTGCTGGTTTGGCAGTAGCATAGATTCTGGCAGCTTCTCTAATCTGGTCTGCAGGAACATGGGTGATCTCAGCTACTCTCTCTGGCGTATATCGCTTAACATGTTCAACTAGTTTGTCAAAACCAAAAGCCCACTTATCAACAAATTCGTGGTCATACAAATCTTCAGTTATAATCACATTCAGAAAGCCGAGGGCTAATGCTAGGTCTGTTCCTGGTTTTAATTGCAGGTGGATGTCTGCTTCTTTGGCTGCTCTTGTCTTCTTTGGGTCAATGACTACAATCTTTGCCCCGCGCTCTCTGGCAAGTAAAATGGCGCTATATACCACCGGATAGGTTTCAGCATTGTTCTCTGCCCACCTTAATACTGCCTTAGGTCCCCGCCAGCTTGCCACCCAGCCTTGGCGGTCATTAAATGTTAAGCTGCTACCTATGAAATGGGAACCCATACACATAGAAGAGGAAAACTCAAAATTTGGGCTGCCATGGGCAAGGCAAAAGTCCCTGGCTAAGGTAGTTACGCCCAGATGTGCCAAAGCGTCACCGGCATAGACATATAGCGAATTTGCCCCATACTCTTTTTTAGTAGTCTTCAGTTTATCGGTGATGAAGTCAAAAGCAGCATCCCACGAGACTCCTTTATGCTGCCCGTTTGTTTTAAGCATTGGTTGGGTAAGGCGGTTTGGCGCGTGTAGCCACTCCAAAGTCATCTCGGCTCTGGGACATAATGGAGACTTCAACCTTGATTTTTCAGGCGGGAAGACTTTTGTTACCTTACCACCCTCTACTTGCACATCTACGGGACACTGCATTACACACATATTACATGCTGAGTGCACAATCCTGGGCTCTTGCAAACTTGTTTCCTTCATTTTCCTATGACCTCACATACTTATTGGCGTTCTATTGTTGATAGCCTACCACAGTAGGCTATCAAACCTGCTTAGAAAGGTCAACTCATTTACGTCTGCATGATGGACGTCGTTTAGTTTCTGTTTCTGAACCTCTCCTTCGCTCAGGAGATTAGCAGGCTTTAATTTGATCAAGATGCTTCTTGAAAAACGTGACCTGATCGTTCACCGCCTTCTCGAGGTTATCCTCTAGGTAGATATCGAAGTGACCTATGGGATAGTGGATGACCTCGGCAAGACTCCCCAACAGTTTCTCGGCTTTTTGAACGAGGCTCGCGGGCAGTGCAATGTCGTTATCGCATATCTGTAGCAGAACCGGGCACTTTACTTTGCCGGCATGGTTGACCGGCCTGTACTTGTCCATCCTTATCCCTATGCGAGCGCAGGCCTCGTTAACGAAATCACCTTGGGCAAACTCACTGAAAGCATTCCAAGCTTCCGCGTCAGCCATCAGCGCAATAGTTCCCGGTTGCCCTACAAGTGGTATCTTATGTGGCGAGAGTCCGAGCCAGGACCTGACTAAATCACGTTGTGCGTGAACCACCATGCGGAGTATATATGTGATTCCCACCATTTCCAATAGCTCACTTCTCCCGGCACTTCCGTCCAGCAGCGGGCACTGCGCGGATACACAGGCAATCCTCTCGTCTTTTGCCGCGGTTACGATGACATGCCCACCACTTAGTGAAGTGCCCCACAGGCCAATTCTCGCCTGATCAATCTCCTTGAGACTGCGAGCGTACTCAATCGCGGCTGCCCAGTCCTCAAGCTGGTAAGGTATCCAGATAAGCTGTCTGGGGTCTCCGCTGCTTTCCCCAAGATACCTATAATCGAAAGCAAGCACGGCCATTCCGGCTTCCTGAAAACGTACAGCGTAGGACTCCAGCCCCATATTTTTAGTACCACCGAGGCCATGCCCCATAACGATGCAGGAAACTTGCGCAGACTGGTCCCCAGGCAGATACAGCCAGGCACTCACAGGTGTTCCGTTGACTTCAAAGCTAACATCCTTCCTGAGACCGAGGAGCTCGGCTTCTCTGTCCTGTGGAGGATGCTTTGTCTTCTCAATGTGCCGCTTCTGGACATAGAAGCCTGGAATCATGGCGACGATCAACAGCTCGATAATAAATGCTCCAATGATGGAAGCTATCAGGATGCCTATGTACATGAGAACGATCAATCTTTGATCTCCTCTATTACACAAATCAATTCATATTAAGTTAGGTCAAGAATAATGATAACGCTTGAGAATAAGTATTAAAACACCTCATCATTCCGAAATGGAACGATGTAGTAGATTAATAGCTTCCCAACAACAGGCCAAAATGTGCAGTTCTTTATTCTATAACAGCAGCTTACCTAAGACTGGGTCGGTGAATAACTTGCAGGTTCGCATAGTAAATTTAAAGAAACTGTCAAACTTCGGGTGTGGAAAAATCAAGTTTGGTAGACCACAGCAACAAGACCGTACTCATTTTATTACCCACACTTTAGCACTTATTTGGAGGAACACTTCTACCTAATCACAAATGGTATAATAAGGGCTACCAAGCCTGTGAAGAGGACGGCGAGCATAAAAAGGTTGTACCTGGTTTTGTAATCACTCAAAAGGGATGGGTCATAATAATCCTCCACCCCTTGGTCTTTATACATTTTTAATAGCCCATTCAGCAGTTTCCTCCTCATTTGCCTGCCCCGAATTAACCCGATTTCAGCGATAAAGTTTACGACTATTATGAGGGCGACAAATGTAAACATTACAATCGTCTGAGTACTGTCTCCGTTCGAAGAGGCAATTCCAGAATTGATGCCAAGAGTTATGAGGTTTAGAACAATCGCCGTGAGAACAAAAATGGTATCAGTACGTGTGTTCGCGCCAAGTTCGCTAATAATATGCTCATGAACCCGATCAATCATATTTCCTCCCTTCGTATGATTAATAGCTTTTGATTACTAGTACAGCTTATTGCCGTCCGAAGCGTATAAAGATGAGAATAAACCCAGCAATGACTAAAGCGGCTACTCCGGTCCCTACCCACACCCAGAATAACCCAGATTCCACCCTCACAAAGATGTTGGTCTCCCTTCTCGTTTCGTTTGCCTCGGCAATAAGATTGACAGCATATTCTCCTTTGGCGACGTTGTCTACTGACCTTATGATGGATACAATCGTTTGAAAACTGCCAGGGCCTAGATAATCTATGAGCCCTGGCCTAAACTCAGCAGTCCATCCTTCCGGTAAATCTGCATATAGCCGAATATTGGTAATCGCTTTGTTGCCGTTGTTCCCAACCTCTAGGAATATGGTTATGTCTCTCCCGGCGGTCATCCTATTGTAGTAGCTATCGGAGGCAAGTCTCAAAGTCAGGTCTACATTCTCTTCTTGAGCCAGGATGGAGCAAGGCAATAATATTGTCATCAGGCCAACCACGAATAGAGATAGCCAGTAGATTTTACGACTAATTCCCATTAAGTTGCTCTGGTATAGAAATGCTTTCTATTTAGGCTCGCAAATAAAGATAACATTCGGTAATAGATAATGCAAGTCTAAGCAGCAACTGCCAGTCGATCTCACTTTTCATCGTTTTGTTGGCGATGCTCAGGCTACAAGTTTATTTGCCTCTCCGTTGATCGCAAAAACTTGACATAATCCATAAGCATCTCTGTATACCAAGACACAGTTTTGGGGGACTTGCCATCGGCCTTATTAGATTGAGCAAAGTGAGAAATGAGTTTCGTTAGATCCAGCTCTGCCATGTTAATATCACTCCATTTGAGACTAATCCTTCTAAATTCCATTTTATACTTGCCTCCGTCTGTTTGAAATTGTCCAGCGGACAAGCAGGGAACATGATACGGAGAAAAGATTTTCAGGCGAATCAGGGTGTTACTTTTGCTGAAAAAGGAAAACCACCCTAGTTTCAGAGTGGTTCTGCCCAAATAGAGATTAGCTATGAATTAGTTTGATCTGGTAGACCGAACAGGATAAAAGCAAGAACCTTCTCTAAATCCTTCCCCTTCCAATTTCACTCATCTAAACCAAGCACTCTATAGATACTAATTTGAATCACGGACTCGTGAGATATGACTCAGGTTAGCCTAGGAGGAACAATAATAGTATGGACACTCAAAATTAGTAAGAAAAATAACAATGGAAGGATTTTGTTCAAATGGCGTTCATTACCTGCTCACTGGTCTGCCCCCAATAGTGATACCACTTGTTAAGTCGTTATCTTAGTCAGTACAGCCTCAGGTGCTGGGCGGGATTGTACCGGGAACACGCTGTGGTCTAGAGGCTGTGATAGGAGTTTAGTTTGGCCAAAGCCTACTAAACATTGAACATTATGACGTTCTGTGAAACGCAAGGCCTGTTGATTCACATGGCCTGCTGCGAGCGAGGCAAACCGCATTCATCTATACTTCTTGACGGTGATTTTCATCCACATGTCTACTAGCTCCATTTGATAGCAATCCCTAAATTTGATTTGGTCCAGAATAGCCTTGATTTTAGTTCTGTATTCCTCCCTGCTGAAGCCGTGGAATTTGAGAACAATACTCAAGGCCTTGTAGCGAAAAAATTCGTATTCACGGATTAGCTTATCAGCTTGGCCTTTGGCAAAGTCCGAGCACCCATCGTATATCCATCCTTCCTTTCTCTTAGCACGCGGTAACACTCATCAAACACTTTCACTGGGCTCTTCCAGTGATGTAAAGAGCCGGTACTGACAATGAAGTCAAGTAAATTGTCTTCAAAGGGAAGATCAGCAGCGTTCCCAATTTCGAATCGAATATTTTCTATACCTACGGCATGATTTCTTGCAATCTCCACCATCTTCCTGCTCAAGTCAATGCCGCACACTATTACGCTTGGCGCGCCTTTTGCGATCTCAAATCGAGAGGTAACCAGTGCCTGAACCTAGGTCAATGATTGTTCCGCTTTTTATCTCTTCGACAATGATCTGAGCTAGTTTACTTTCCGGCTTTTGAAGAAGCCTGGCAGGTACTGCGCTGTAAATTATGGCACCTAGAGCCGGAATCGCTTCCGGTATTTTCTAAAGGTCCCTTATAAACGTTATGAGAGGCATGAAGCTCCTGTTCCAGGATCCTAAGTACCTCTCACCTAGTCTACCCTAAGATGCGAAGGTTTGTCATCAATTTCGCGGCTCATGGAGGATGACTGCACAAGATAGCGAATTGTATCCCATAGTCAGCGAAGTGGTTCTGAGAATTAGCCAGTGGTATAGATTTACATAGGGCAAAGGAGTGGATAGGGTTACCGGAGACTTTGGATAGATACGCGCGCTTTATCTATAAGTAGCGAGGTTGATTCAGATATGACTAAGTGCTATATTAGGATAAACATGAATGAGCTATACCCTTACTGTTGAGAGTCTTGATGGTGTTACTTCTTCTTGGAACGAATTGCGTCACTGCTTAAAGTGGGGCTCCATTTTCGTTTTACCTGCCTGGCTGAAGGTTTGGTGGGAGGTATTTGGCTCCGGGGCTGAATTATATTTGCGTACGCTGCGGCAAAGGGAGAAAATCATTGGCCTTGCCCCACTTCTAGTGAATAAGGAAACAGCTTCCTTTATCGGTAGCGCTGACGTTTGCGACTACTTAGACTTTGTTATTATCCCGGGAAGAGAACAGGATTTCTTCAAGGTAATGCTTGATGATTTGAGAGAGAAGGGTATTAATCAGTTAGACCTGAGACCTTTACGGCCCGACTCTACAGTGCTCTCTCATCTTGTAAGTATAGCCCAGAACCGGGGGTATGAGGTTCTCTGCCACCCTGAGGATGTCTCTTTGGTACTGGATTTGCCCTCTACTTGGGACGAATACCTAGCAATATTGAGCAAAAAGCAACGCCACGAAGTTAGACGGAAGTTAAGGCGGTTATGGGAGGCAGGCAATGTAGAACATCGTTGTGTTGAGGTCGGCCGGGAGGTTGAAGATTATTTGGATATCTTTTTGAAGCTCTTTTCACTGAGTCGGGATGAGAAAGCCAGCTTCATGAATCCCAAGATGGAATCATTCTTCAGGTCACTAGCTAAGGCTATGGCTGAGATTGGGCTGCTGAGGTTAGGTATCATTCAGTTGGATAAGGTACCAGTGGCGATGACTATGGGTTTTGACTACAATGACTCGCATTACCTCTATAATAGTGCCTATGACCCCCAATTCAATTACTTAAGCGTAGGGCTGCTTTGCAAAGTCCTCTGCCTCAAGGAAAGTATCGAGAAGGGCAGAAAGAAATGGGACTTTTTGAAAGGTGGAGAACCGTACAAATATCAACTTGGTGGTCAGGAAATCCCCCTCTATAGCTGCCAGATAATAATTAAGTGAGAGAAAGAACTCTGATGGTAAGCGGTCAACTGAAAATAGCTATGTTCAGTGCACACAGCTGTCCTGTGGGAAAACTAGGAGCAAAGGATACTGGTGGTATGAGTGTCTACATTCGAGAGCTTGCTCATGAACTGGGCAAGTGGGGGCATTCAGTTGATATCTATACTCGTGTTCATGATCCTAGAGACCCGCAGATTATAAATCTTGGCCAGAAGGCTCGCCTTATTCACCTCATGGCAGGTGGGGATGAGGAGATAAATAAGTTAGTTGTCTATTCCTATCTTCCCGAGTTTACCTGTAATTTGGAGAATTTCAGGAAGCATAATGACCTCAAATATGATTTAATATTTAGCCATTACTGGCTTTCCGGGCTGGTAGGAGACTATTTACAACAACGATGGAATGTTCCTCATATCATGATGTTCCACACGTTAGGTATTGTTAAGAATACCATTGGTATTGGCGAGGATGAGCCTGAACTTCGTATTGAAGCAGAGAGAAACTTAGCTCAAAATTGTCATCACATTATCGCTCCGACGGAGAAAGAAAAGAAAGAGCTTATTCTGCATTATGGCACTTTGCCGGAGAGAATTGGTGTGGTGCCTTGCGGAGTAAATCTGGAGCAGTTTAAGCCTGTAAACAAAGAGAATGCCAGGCAATATCTGGGTTTTGGTAACGATAAGATTATTCTGTTTGTGGGTAGGATTGACCCATTAAAGGGCATAGATAAGTTAATAAAGGCTATACCCTATCTACAAAATATTCAGGGACTAAGACTAGTGGTAATCGGTGGCGGTGAACATAGCCAGCGTGAAATAGAAAAACTGCAGGAACTAGCCGGTAATCTCAACATACAGGATTCAGTTGCTTTTCCGGGAGTGGTAAAGCATGATCAGCTGCCTTATTTTTACAGCGCCGCTGATGCTTGTGTGGTTCCTTCCTACTACGAAAGTTTTGGGCTGGTAGCTCTGGAATCTCTGGCTTGTGGCACACCAGTAGTAGCTACTGATGTAGGTAACCTTAAAAGTGTTATTCGCCAAGGAGAGACAGGGTATGTGGTAACAGACAATGCTCCGCACCGCCTTGCTGACAAAATAGCTTTGCTTCTTTCCAGACCGAGCACAGACATAGCATCTACCGTGTCAATTCGGGCATCAGTAAGCAGCTTTAGCTGGTCAAATATTGCTGAGGCGATTATTAGGGAATGCCAACTGGTGCTGGCTAACTACCTTACCCCTGTGTCCTAATTCATTACCTTTTCATACCAAAAACTGCTTGTCCGAACCTTAAAACCAATGGATTTATAAAGATCCCAAGCTGCTTTGTTCTCGCTGTCTACAGTCAACTCGGCAACCTGCAAGCTCCTACTTTTGAGGTGGGCTAACCCAGCCAGCAGTATTTTTTTACCTATTCCCTTACCTCTATAATCCGGGTCTAGCCCAAGCATGAAGATTTGTCCCTTTCTTTCGCTGGGAACTCCCCCCTTACAGGCTATTCCTGTCCAACAATAGCCGATGACCTTATCTCCTTCACAGGTTAGAACTATATCCTCCGGAGAATAGGTACTTAAATTGGTACGATAGGTTATTTCTTCTACAGTATTGGGATTATATCCCCAGGTGCCAGCAAAGGCACGATTCTGAATTTGGGTCAGCTTATCTTCTTCACCACGCTGTAAATAACGGCACCCTAGAGCAGCTTGGTTAATATCTGGCCAGCGAACATCAGTAATGTCTAACCTCAACTTAAGAAACTGTCGGACAAGACTGAAGCCTAGCCTGGATAGCACTCTTTTAGCAACTACATTATCTTCCGCTATATTTACATGGGCCACTCTGGCTCCTAATTCTTTAGCACGGTGCATAGAGTAATTAAGGAGTCTTGTGGCCAGTCCCTTTCTTCGATGCTCGGGACGTATCCAGCAGTTAAGGATAACTCGCTCCACAGTCAACTCCGGTTTGATATCCATGTAGCCGACGATATCCCCATCTATCTCAACGATAAATAAGTCTTGCTCAGGGGAGTAGTTTGGCTGCCCTAAATGCTCAGCAATGACCTGTGCTGAAATACAACACCAGGTCGGGTATTGTATTTCAGCTTCAATGCGTAATAGGACATACTTATTAAAATCCTTAGGTTGATAATTTCTAATAGTATAAATTAGATTACTCATATTGGTTGCTGACATTTGCAAGCTATAATTGTATCAATCTGAGGAATGCTATACAATCTCTATCGTGTATCTCAAATCAAGGGGACTCAGGTATAATGGCTAAGAAGGCTCAGGTGATGGTGGTTACAGCACATCCAGACGATGCTGAATTTGGTGTTGCCGGAACTGTAGCTCGTTGGACAGGTGAAGGGAAGGACGTTATCTACGTGGTGTGCACCAACGGTGATAAGGGTACCAGCGACCCTCACATGAAGCCAAACGAACTAGCCAGAATCAGAGAGCAGGAACAGCTGGCAGCAGCTAAACTACTGAGGGTGAGAGAAGTCATATTCCTGCGCCATCCTGACCAGACCCTAGAAGATACACCTGAGTTCAGGAAGGAGATTGTGCGCTTGATAAGGATGTACAAACCAGAGACAGTGGTAACTGCTGACCCTTACCGGCGCTATATTTGGCATCGTGACCACCGAATCACCAGTCGGGTTACCTTAGATGCTATTTTCCCATACGCCCGGGATTTTCTCTCCTACCCTGATTTACTGGAGGAAGGGCTTCAGCCTCATAAGGTTAAAGAGGTATTACTTTGGGGGGCTGAGGAGCCTAATTACCGCACTAATATTACCGATACTTTTGACATTAAAATTGCCGCCCTACGCTGCCATAAGAGCCAGATAGGTGACAATCCCTCTACAGGATTGAAGGAATGGCTGAGGGAACGACATAAGATGCTCGCCCAGGGAGAGGATTACGAACTAGCTGAGGCTTTCTACCGGGTAGAGCTACGGCAGTAATTAACTCCTTCCCATAGGAATGGACTAAGGTGAAAGCCAGAGCACATCGCCGCACAGATCGGGATTATGAGGTCGAGAGGAAAAGATAGTAAACTCGTCCTTTTCCTTCTTTAATACGGTAGAATCACCATGCCCAGGGTATATCTGAGTATCGTCGGGCAATACCAAAATTTTTCTGGTTATAGACTCAATTATCTGCTTAAAAGCGGCTGGCGAACTTGTCTTACCTGGTCCCCCGGGGAAGATAGTGTCTCCCGATATAAGGTAGCGGCCAGCCCTGAAGCATAAACTACCCTGGGTGTGACCTGGTGTATGAAGCACCTCAAATTTAAGGTTTCCCAACGAAACCACGTTGCCGTCGCTGAGTAATATCTCTGGCGGCGATGTTAGATTCCCTGCGTCTAAAGCATGGGCAGCTAGGGGAACCTTCAGCCCAGCCCGTAATTGAGCAAGGGCACTGATATGATCCATGTGGTTATGAGTCAGCAATATGTATTTTGGATTGGTATTCTTCAATTTGTCTATGATTATGTTCGCCTCCGCAGGAGCATCTATTAGCGCACTATCTCGCATTTTTCGGCAGGTTACAATATAGGCGTTAGTCCCGAACGGACCTAGCTCAAGCCTCTCAATTTGGATAGCATCATCTTCGGCTACGATTGTCATTGTTCACCATTCCCAGTTTGCCCATACTTTTTTGATTATATCATGAGGTGAGAAGGATTGAACATTAGGGCGTTTTGTGTTCTTCAGATGACCGTTCTGATATAATACCGAGGCATAGTGTCATGGCTATGTACATGACCCAGAGGTCTAAATACCACAGAAATTAAGTTGCGTCACCATTGAAAAACTTTCGTCTATTTTCATACTACAGATTGTCCAAGGTGGCAGTCATTATCCTGCCAAAGAGTTGACCTTTGGGAATTCTTACTAGATGGAGGAGAGAAATGATCCGTTTCAAGAAGCTTGAGGACAAGGCTATCCTGCATAGCCCGCTTAAGGACTTCGAGCTAGATTTCCAGCCTGTAGAGTACCGCCAAGATCCTATAAGTCATCTTACCACCTTTGTACGCACCGGACGAGCTTTTTGGGCAGGAATTTACAAGACCGATGACGCCCTTTTAGAAAAGTTGGCTCGGGAGACTCAGGACAAGTGCTTCTTCTGCCCAGACAAAGTGGCAACAGCCACTCCAAGATTCCCAGCTGATTTCATCCCAGAGGGGAGACTCACCAGGGGAGAAGCTACTATCTTCCCCAATCTGTTCGCCCAGAAGGAATATTCTGCTATCGTCGCTATAACTAAGAAGCATCACCTCAAACTCGATGAGTTTCAGCCTGACCTACTCTATGATGCGTTCAAACTGGCAGTTCTTTACCTGCATCGGGCGTACGAGATAGGTGGGGCCAAATATGCTGAGATCGGTTGTAATTACCTCTATCCTGGTGGTGCCAGCATCATGCATCCCCACATTCAGGTCATAGCTTCCCATGGTGCCCACTACCTGATCGATATTTACATAGAGAAGGGCAAGGAGCACTACGAGAGATACTGTCAGAACTACTGGGAGGAGCTGATAAAGAAAGAAAAGCGGTTGGGCGAGAGGTATCTCGGAAAAATCGGTTCTACCGAGTGGTTTACTCCTTTTGCTCCCATTCGAGAGGATGAGGTCAATGCTCTGGTGTGGGGGAAGTCTAACTTTCTGGAGTTTGATGACTCTGACTGGCAGAGTCTTGCTGACGGGCTTTGCCGGGTGCTCAAGTATTATTATGACCAAGGGTTTTCCTGCTTCAACTACGCTATTTACTCAGGCCCTCTAGGGCAGAAGCTCAGCTTTCTATGGGCAGGGGCTAAGATAGTCTCTCGAACCAGTGTCCAACCCTACCCAGTGAGCGATAATTGGTATTCAAGTAACATCCTTCTCGATGGTTTCATCACCGAGCCACCGGAAGAAGTGGCTAAAGCTTTACGGACTTACTTTGCTTAAGGATGGCATTCGACAACAGCCGCCGCCTGTTTAGCTTGTTTGTCTATACTCCTGTTGAAGGTATTGCTAAACGCATTCCTTGCATTGTCGGCTCTATGGATATTTCGACTAATGTCTAACAAATGTCCATTTCGTTTGATTAGAGGAAGCCGTTTTATTAGCCTAGTACAACTTGGCTTTTCAGATGCAATTCGCTTTAAAATCCTAAGTGAGAGACTATTAGATAAAAGGAGTGATGGCATGATGAAACGAATATTAGGAATGTTATCGTTGTTGTTAATCGTGGTTCTTGGACTGATCGCCTGTAGCATAGGTACAGGTGAGGCTATGTTAGAGGATACTGCATGGGTCTTAGAATCATACGGTGAACTTGGAAACCTGAAAGCTGTAATAGCAGATACAGAGATTACTGCAGAATTCGTCAGTGCTGAGGAAACGGTAAAGGGCTCTGCTGGCTGTAACTCCTACTTTGGCAGTTATGAGCTAAAAGGCAGTCAGTTATCAATACCGGGGCCTATAGGTGTTACAGAGATGTATTGCATGGAACCCAAGGGGGTGATGGATTAGGAACAGGAATATTTGGCCGTACTTCAATTAGCAGAGAGTTACGAAATTGACGGCGATGAATTACAGATAAATTGTGGTAGTCAAGTTCTTATCTTTAAAAGCGACTAAGAATCTTTCTGGGGATAAAAGAAGATTCAAACCTCGAACGCTTCATTTAGGAAACTGTGGTGCTATCCACCCAAGCTATAGGGGCACGCTCCCAATCGGAGTAATTTACAGCCTCTTTACCATTCGCCAAGTTTATACCGTACTATGGCCATAGCTATAAAACCGACACCCAAACCACCGAAAAAACCGACTGGCATGTTCCCTGTCATAAAGCCTACTGCAAAGCCAAGCATCAAGCAGCCTACGAACACAAGTCCGCTAACTCCCTTTCTTTTCTTGGGTTCTGTCGTCTCATTAGCCATTACTATTACCTCCAGTGAGTATTTGAATTTGGTGGAGATAGGGGGATTCGAACCCCCCGACCTCTGCGATGCGAACGCAGCTCTCTCCCTATTGAGCTATATCCCTATATGTTAAGAATTATAGCATAGGTGAGATTATTTATTAAGGTAGTTTGAACCGACATTTCCCATTTAAATTCGCAATTAGGCATCCTGTCCTTCATCGCTCTTATCAGTAATAGTATATCCATGATACCTGGTTGTCAGTTCACCTGTCGGAGCCCTGCAGTACCCTATCCAGTTCCCGATTGACAGAGGTCCAAATAGGAAGTAGTATCATCCCATGAAAGTTTATTTCCTGCCCAAAACGGCTCTTGGGAAATGGTCAACCAGAGGGGTTGTGGGATCGATTGCTTTCTGGTTGGCCTTGCTGATACTACGTACGTCGGGGCTTGGAATGCTTGTACCTACTGTGATTCTGGTTGGGCTTTCTGGCTTATCTGCTTTTTTCACCGGGATTATCGGTATCACTAAAAGCAAGGACCGTTCTGTTATTGTTTTCATTACAACCATTATGGGATTTTTCATTTTTCTTGTGGTGGTAAGCCTTTTATTCCACTACTAAACCCTGCATATGTAAGCATGAAATGGCAAACATCCCGATGTTTGTTCAATAGTACCTGTATATAACAATCTTGCAAATTGTGTAATAAGGTCACACTTGCCTGTTTTGTTATCCTCAAGACAAAAATGAAGACCAGAATTTGACCTATGCCTTATCCAAACAAGAACATGCCTATGTGATATATCGAAAATGCTATGAGTATTACACTTCGGATACTGCTACAAATTCATATCAACCGGCAATGATGGTTTTGGCATATAGGTTCTGCAAACCAAGCACAACGGTTTAAGCGAGCACTGAAGAGTTTCTAGATTAGCATAATTGACAACATAGGCTGTTTTGTGTTACCATGAAAGTTGAAGCCCTGAAGATTCAGGGCTTCAAGCCTTTTTAGGCAGGTTGTCAACCTGATTCGTTAAAAACTGAATACTTTTCCGGTCGATTCCAAATACAAAAACGCCCTGAAATTCCAAATTCTGACAAGATTACTTTTAGTCAGGGTGTCGCAGGTTCGAGACCTGCACGGCCTACCAAAGCTAGTAAGCCGTCCCTGCTGGGGAATTTTGAAAGGAATCAGAGTGTCGGGACACTAAGTTAACCGACACCCTGATTTTATCGTTTTTGCTACCAAATATCAATAATATGACAGAATGCAATCTTGTTCTATTCACCTTCCTATTAATTGAAAATTTCTTTGTTTTAGAAAATCAAGTGAGCAAACAATTGAAAGCGTATAAAACACCCRTTAGCACAACTTGCCTACTTAAGAAGCTGGGGAAAACGTAGCGGTGCTTCACAGCAGTYAAACACTARGCCAAAACGTTACCTCATTRTGGSCGACTRGRTGGAGTTTATAATTCTGTTATAACTTGATAACCAGCTCAAAGSTRCTGAGYRTGTATGCCTCTTTGACAACAAGTCCGRWAATYTGSTAAMYTAGCACGGTCTTTACAAATATCTTGGTATACCATGGAGNGNAACTTGCGTGACAGCATATTTAGCGGTTAATRCGCAACTTTGTACAGGCTGTAGAACTTGCATGCTAGCCTGCTCTTTTGYTTCTCAYGGGGTATTTAATCCATCGAARTCCTATATAGTCATTGAAGGAAATGAGGAGGCAGGCACTTTCGACATAAAGTTYACTGCCCAGTGTATTCCATGTGAGGTATGTGCTAAATACTGTGCCTAYGACGCCYTAGTCTATRTRGAAAGGGAGCAGATAGCGGRATGATTCACAACAAGAATAYGTTGAGAGGRGRATCGAAAASGGACAACGGGTCGATAAGAACTTGCATTATGCTTTCATAGGAGGAGCAAAGTTGTGCATGGAYATACTGGRAARACCCTAGTTTTGGATCTAAACAACGGGAATGTCATTGAGCARGAAACAAGSATTAAAGATCGCTTTGAATATATCGGTGGCCTRGGACTAAATACTAAAATCTTGATGRASGAAATGGATCCGTCTGATGATCCTCTTGGTGACAGCAACGTRTTATGTTTTGGMGCTGGACCGCTRCTTGGGACTCTGACCCCTACGGCRAACAGAACTGATGTTGCTGCAAARTCCCCACTTACCGGCTTGCTRGGAACAAGCAATAGTGGCTATACATGGGGACCTGAACTCAAGTATTGTGGATATGATCACCTAGTCATCAAGGGCAGAGCGGAATCYCCCGTCTACATCTTCATCGAYRATGGCAAAGTTAGTATTCTTGACGCTAGCCATCTCTGGGGCAAAGACAGCTGGGATACGATAAGAAMCATAAGGAGCATCCATAAGGACAATGGAATTCCGGTTGCCTGTATTGGTGTGGGGGGAGAAAGGCTGGTCARGTTTGCGAGTATTGARAATGGCTTCTATGGKGCCTGGGGGAGAACKGGACTGGGGGCAGTAATGGGCTCAAAGAGMTTGAAGGCTATTGCCCTTAGGGGACGAAAAGATGTAACTGTATYTGATGGAGAYGGATTCTTGAARTGGGTAGATGAGATGAGGACAGCCATAATGGGYCATCTTACTTATAAGCCCTGGAGAACTTACGGTTCTATGGTCGCTGTTGACATCWACTACGRTTTGGGAGCCATAACTACTTATAACCAGACTGAATTAGCCGGTGAAGACTTCATTCAAAGCATGGGACGGGAAAAYCTACTGAGGTTTAAGAAAAGAAGCATAGGGTGCACRGCYTGCCCYATTGCTTGTGCCAACTGGGTAGAAATAGAAGAAGGCCARTATAAAGGGCTGAAGTTGAAGGGTATTGAAATCACGCCTACAATGGAYTTTGGGGCTAGGTGTGGGGTGAGAAGTCTCGCCGCTATAGCTAAAGCTACAGAGMTTTTTCAGAGGTACGGTATTGATTGTTCTACGGCTGCYGCTTCYATTGCCCTTGCCATTGAGTTGTTCCAGAACGGCATAATCTCACCCGCGGAYACAGATGGTCTCACGTTAAACTGGGGAGATGAATCGTTAATCTTTGATCTCTTAGGGAAAATCGYTCATCGCGAAGGTTTCGGAGACCTCCTTGCCGAAGGCCCTGTGTTTATGGCTAAGAGACTAGGTAAGGGCTCGGAAGAGTATCTAGCACAGACTAGGGGGCTAGAGACCAATGGTCGGGACCCTAGGCAGCGGTGGGATGTGTGGTCCTTTGGTTATTTGCTAAATCCCCGAGGAGGCGACCATCTCAGAGTACAGTCCCCCGGAGAAAACCTGCGGCAATCGGCCCCTGAAGGGGAGTATTTCTACGAGTGGAGTCCTCCAGAGAAAGTGGTGAGTCAACTGGACATCTTGGACAAGTGGAAGGAGAAAATATTCGATTATGAAAGGCATACTGTTAGCATTCCGTATATGGCAGCGTGGTCCCAGGACCTTATGAATATTGTTAACTCTCTAAGTATCTGCATGAGGCCTCCTGTTCTGTGGTCATTGGGGCCAACCATCTTCTCTAAGCTTCTGACCACTGCCACTGGTATCGAGTTCTCACCAGAAGATGTTATGAAAGCTGGCGAACGGATAACTACCGCACAAAGAATCTTTAATTTTGGAGCAGGTGAGAAGAGGGCTGACTTGAAGTATGGCCCAAAGCTGTACAATATGCCGATTGAAGGTAGAAAACTAGACCAGAATAAAGTAGATCAGGTATTGGATGAATATTTCGTAGCAAGGAACTGGGACACCAAAACAGCCCTAGCGACAAAGGAGAAATTGAAAGAGTTGAACTTGGATGAGTTTCTGCGCTAGTATTATCTTTCAATGTTGAAGAGCATCCGTTTCACTATTTGGGCCTTGTTCCTCTTGCCCGTATACGTTTTTGTTTATAACTCTAGGTAACTCAAAGCTCATGACAGTGGTGTAAGCCAGATAGAAGCATAGGTGGGGAAATGTCCTATACGCCGCTGTCCATTCCCGGTACCTTTCCCTCAGCAGTCGTATCGGTAGTTAGGACACAACATCGAAATGTTCAGTTTTGGGCTGCCAACGAAAACAACAGGCATTACATTCCGAAAGTCGAACAGAGGAAAGCGACGATTTCTTTGCGAATGAGCGGGTATAATAGCCAGATGGTCGAATGTCCGGTAGGAAACCACTTAATATCAGGCCTGCCGCAGGCTTCCCAGAAATCAACGGTCGACTGTTTAGGCACCCTTTCATCCCAAAGTGCGTTGACCATCAATAAAGGGCGTTCACGAAGATGGCTAGCAAATGTTAGAGGGTCAGTCAAATAGCTTTTCTTTGGAGGGATGACATTGCCTAGGCCTTTTACAGCAACTCGGTTAAGATATTGCGCGTAGAGGTCTCGTGCTTCGATTGATTCTGCTTCTGTACGCCTTGCTCCCGTTTTCCTAAGCCAAGCGGGATTCTCATAATTCCCACCAGCCAAAAGAATAACGCCCACACGTATGCGTTGATCTACACCCATTGCTATGGCTGAGATAATTCCTCCAAGACTTATTCCGACGACGGCTATCCTTTGTTTTCTTATTACTTCTGTGCTACTCGCCCAATCCACAATCTGGCGCACATCAATTACTGACGTTTGATATCCTTCAAACCATTCCTCAGGGCTAAGGTTGGGAAGTCGGTTCTTGATCACCTCTGGCATACGGCTTGAATGAAATACCAAGTATAACATGAAGCTAGCTATCCCTTTTTTAACCAAGTCCTTTGCAAGCAATTTGCATGGTATCATGCTGCGATTTCCCCATCCATGCACCAAGACTGCTAGTGGCCAGCTGTCTGCACCACGCGGCTGATAGTACTCGCCATAGGCGATATTGTTTTCCTTGTGGCGTGTTGGTTTAGCAATGGGAAAATCAACTGTGTAGCGAAGCCATTTTCCAGTCGTTTCTTTCAGATGTAAGTTGAAGGATGGTTTGGTTCTAGGATAAATGTATGGGTTCATAAGTCATCCTCAACGAACTTCTTCGCCATAAATGAGGATCTCATTGTCATGCCAAAAGGAGCGATTTGTATTGTTCATTTCTTTGCGGCGTTTATTAATCGATGGCATATTCTATAGCTGTGCTGGGCTTTTTTCAATCGGTCCTTAATCCATGGAATGATAGCCAGCCTGATAGTCATCTCATTCTCAAGTCGCAGTTTGTCTAAATGTCCACCCCATCTGTTGGATAGGGTTGGACAAAAGATAATGGGTTGCCTATACTATGCGTTGTGAAGCTGTGCCAAGATTGCTTGCGACACAGATACGGTAGCAGTGATCTGAGGAAGACAGGAGGTCATTCTGATAGGTCTGTTGTACACCGAAGAGGAGGAGAGGTATCGGTTTGAGCTTCGGGAGTTCCTCGAACAGGAGCTTAGTCCCCTAGTTGAGCAGATCGAAGGCGAGGAATTATCTCCGAAGGGATTTATCCGAAAGCTGGGCGCCAAGGGCTACCTAGGTTCAATGTACCCCAAGGAGGTAGGTGGGACGGGACGTGGCATCGTCTACGATACTATTGTCTCTGAGGAGGTGGCCTACATTAGCCCGGTAACGGATACTTCGCGATCGGTGACCTCGGTGATGGCCGCGGCGCCCATCTATCACTTTGGCACCAAGGAACAGATGGAGAGGTACCTTCGTCCTCTGATATCTGGGCAGGCTGTAGGGGCCATTGCTATCTCGGAACCTGGCACGGGCTCTGATGCCGCAGGAATGCAGACACGCGCCGAGCGTCAGGGAGACTTTTACATTGTTAACGGCCAGAAGCACTGGATCACCAATGCAGGGATTGCCGACCACATCACCATGTTCGCTATCACCAACCCCGATGTCCACCCGCATCAGGGGATGAGCGCCTTCGTCATTGAGACCAACATGCCTGGTTTCAGCGTGGTCCGTAATCCTCCTGTGATGGGGCTGCGCGGTGTCCCCCACTCCCACATCAGGTTCGAGAACATGGCCGTGCCAGCCAGTAACCTATTGGGCAAGGAAAATGAGGGGTGGCACGTCCTAACTGATGAGCTAGCCAGTGAGCGCATCAACATCAGTAGCCGGGTGTTGGGGGCTGCCCGCAGATGCTACGAGGAGGCAGTAAAGCACTCAGCGACCCGGGAGCAGTTCGGGCGCAAGATCCGCACCTTTGAGGGGATCAGCTTTAAGATAGCTGAAATGAAGTGCGACTTGGACGCTGCGCGCCTCCTTACCCTCCGCGCCGCCCGGATGTACGACCAGGGAGTGAGGGTGGAGAAGGAGGCGGCTATAGCCAAGCTTTTCACCACTGAGCGTGGCTTTCGGATCGCTGACAAGGCGCTTCAGATCCATGGCGGCATCGGCTACTGGAAAGGCAGCCCAGTGGAGCAGTTCTTCCGCGATATTCGCGCCTACCGGCTAGGTGGTGGCACTGACGAGATCATGAAGTTCCTCATTCAACGTGAGGAATATCGGGACTTCGGATACTAAGCTGCTTGGAAGCGGTTCTGCAAGCTTGACGGTTGCCTCTCTCCTTGGTGCCAAACTTCCTCCTGAGCACCTCATCCACCGCCCAGATACGCCCGCATCAATGTGAGATTGGCGGCCCTCCTATCACCCCATATGGTCAAAGTGCCATGTCATCTAGAAGGAGACCACCTAACTTGGCCGTATGACTGAACATTCCGCCCTATTGTTCAATAAATGGACAGTGATTGATATGAGGCGGATAAACTTGTAGTATGTAGCCGAACGCCTGTTTCAGCTACTTAATGGTGCTGAGATATGCTCCTTCTAAATTAGGGCCCTTGCACCACAATGATGAGGAAGCTCGGCTTATCCGATCGTTATGTCGGTCTTTTTCTTAATGTCTAGTCCCCCGGGTGTCCTAGAGCAAACTCGTGGGGCAGGAATGTGTTGTGACGTCTGAGGGCGGTTGCTTACCCTGAAACTTTGATTCACCAGGACTTTTCCAGGTTTCTGTAGACGCTGGAGCTTTACCTTGTCTGAGGATTAGAATCTTGTGCCAATCGTCGTAGTAACAAACGCCTTGGAACGCTATACCGCTCAGGAATCCATAGAGTAATTCTGAAGGAAGAAACCACGTCCCTTTGACCAGTGCCGCAGCCATTACCGCTGTAGAAATAAGCCAATGGTGCAAATGGATTTTGTACTTTCCCAGAGGAAAAGCAAGGGAGGGTATCTTACTTCGTTTACCTGTGTCTTTGCTACCCAGATATTTGGCTAGCAAAAACCCGGATAAGCAACTGGCAAGAAAGGTGATGTAACCCAGAACAGCGCTGGTAGATAGGACTGAGAGGGCGAGAAGATTTCTTTTCTTCTTAAGGTTCAGGGCTCGAAGGAACTCTTTGCTGCTCTGGAAGAACATCTTTCCTCTTCAAGATAGATTCTGCACCGCGCGTCGTGTCATTATAACACAGGTCGCTGTCCTCAGGACAGCACCACGCGAAAAGGGTAGCGTTCAAAAGTTGGTTATTCTCGGCCCAGCTGAAAAAATCTACAACACTACCCCCCTTGTCAAGTAGGGGAGGTTTTTTTCTCAAAAGAATTCTAGCCCATTTAGGGCACAGGTGTTTTTTGTCTCGCACTAGTTCCCCTTGATAGATTTCAGTTCAGTCTTCGCCGCCAATAAGCCTTCTAATTTCTTCCATCGTACCGTAGTAGCCTAAGCTTCAACAGAATCCAGTCATCACCGCCTCCCTTTTCAAAGTCGTAACTACATTCCGCTCCAAAAAGGGCATAGTCATTCCATCTCATTTTGTCTGGATGTATAATCCGGGCAAGCATCAGACTTAAGCCAAACTAGGGAAGCTAATGAACGGAGTCCTACGGGAAGAGTATTTTCCGGCGTGATACAAGATGTTTGAGCGCCTCACTGCGCAGTCTTTCAAGGTATGATCTCAGCTGCTGCCGCTCTTCTTCAGATAAGGACGACATTATCTGGTGAATGGATTTTCTTTTCAACGACTGGTTATAGGCTTGTTGCCCCTTCTCTGTCAGCATAACCCTTATCAGGTTCTTTCTGTGAATGTCCTTGGCTTTTCTGACTAACCCATCCTTTTTCATTCTCTCTAGAATGCCGGAAACTGAGTGAGGTTCTCTAAACAACCACCGCGATATCTCAGCAGGTGTTGCCTCGTTGCCAATAGCTTGGATAATGAACAGAACCAGAGCCTGCTCGGGCAAAACGCTATATTGCTCCAGTTCCCTCTTTCTGGCCTTGCATATTGCATCCCGCGTCTGACCCAGTAATATGCAGAGCTCGTAGTCCCGATCTACAGGTGAAATATCTTCCATGATCTCCTCCCATTTTGAATCGACATGGCTGTAAAAGAGGTTACCCTAGTTTTCTCTGCCGCCTTCATCACCGAAAGTTCCGCTGGTGGAGTAAGCCAGAATTTTACCACAAAAGTCTTCAACAAGCACCCGGAAAATACCGACAGTCTGAATTAACTGAGACCCGAATCCCAGCCAAGAAACGCTCCGTTCGGTAAGGAAAAGATAGGATAAGGTAGCTTGACATCATGTGCTAGAATTAGATAGACGTACATGACTATCCTATATGAACTGTAGGTAGAATAATTACCTACGCCTAAAGTCCTTGTTGCTAACAGGAAATAGACTATCTAGGATTGCAGGGGGTGGTGCTTATTTAGAGCTGAGGTAGAGAACATAGTAAGAATCTAAGTGGTGAAGTATCGGGGTGCGTTGAATCTCTGCCTGTATGTGGTCACTTGGGCAAAGTGGAGTTAGTAGTGAAACCGACACAAAAGGTCGGTTTTTTGTGTTTTATAGGAGGTTGTTTCATATATAAAAAATGAACAAAGACCTGACCAAATAAAACACTAAAATATTCCTTAATATTGGAGAAGATGAAAAAGGAGGACTTGATATGAAGAAATATATTTGGGTTACTTTGGTTCTAATTTCCAGCTTAATAATGGTTTTCGCGATAACAAGCCCGGTGTTAGCATGTGCACTGGGTAAATCACCTGGCTATTGGAAAAATCACCCAGGAGCTTGGCCATCTATATATGATCCCAGTAAGATAGATGGTACCACAATCGATGAGGCATTTGGTTTCAATCCAGGTGATAATTATCATAATATGACACTTATGGCAGCGCTTCGTACTAAAAGAAATAGTGATGGAAAGGCAGCCTTCTGGCGGCAGGCAATAGCGACTTTGCTGAATCAAGGGACCAATGCTGGTGAAATTGCCTTCTTGGGACGACTCGTGCCAAATATATATCCTGATGGCGGAATTTTTGTTGATCCTGGTGGGTGGGGTACATTCGGTGCAAGTACTTGGACCCTTGAGGATTGGAAGAATTGGTTCGAGTGGCGTAACTGTTATTAACAATCTTGATTCGCTCGCAAATTATGTATGATAATACATAATCGTAATAGCAACATTAGTAGTATTCATAACGTTAGCTATATTTAATGGGTGTAATATATCTGTTCCTCTTCATAACAATAATCAGCATATCACCCAATCACAAAGCAAATATGGGGATTTCTGTCCAGTGATGCGTATAAATATTTGATACCATTCGCCTTTTCTATAAAGTGAATATAACAATTGCACGAACATTGGGGTGAATGTTTCTTTGCACGTACGATTGGCCAAGCGGGGAGTAATCAGTACATCACGATTGTTTTAGAAAATCCAGGATTTTCCTGTTCACCATCTCCGCCTGTAAAAATGTTAAGTCGTGACCGGCATTGGGAATAGTCTCTATTTTTATTTGAGGTGCTACTTGATTCAGGCGCTGCACAGCTTTCTGAGCTGAGTATAAATTTTCGTTTTCACCGACTAAATAGAGCGTGTGACGTGCCCCCCTGAAAATAAGTCTAGTTTGAATGTTAGACTCTGAATCAAGAAATGGTACAACCATTGAAGGCAAATCCTCACTACGAAATAAAACTATCCCTTTTGTACTAATATACTAATATAACATAAGCATACAAGCGCGCTAGCGCTATTTTCTTATATGCATAAAAGGGACAAAAACTAATCCTTCTGTAATTCCCTATACAGCCTCAAGCTCTCCTCAAACTTGACGCTCCTTGTATATCTCAATACCATGTCCAAACTCTCCCATCCCCCCAATCTCATGATATGCTCAACATCAAGCCCAGCCCTATGCAAGCATGATGCAAATGTCCTCCTGAACGTATGAGGATTACAAATTAGGCCAGTCTTCTTCTGCAATCGGTAGAGCATGATCTGAATTCCTCTGCGCTTCATACCCCATATGTTTATATACTTTTTTAGGCTAACCTTTTTAACCTTATTAACCCTTAAATACTCGGTAATAAGTTCCGCTGTCCTCTTGCCGAACGGAGCTTTCCGCTGCTTAGCTCCCTTTCCCATGATTGTTACAGTCTGATTTTCCCAGTCAATATCATCAGGCTTGATGTTCAAGAGCTCATTGAGCCTGATGCCGCTATCAACAAACAGGCTTATGATTGCCTTATCCCGGATATTCTCAGCCTGTTCAATCAGATATTCAACCTGATCTTCATTCAGACATGGCAACAGCTTCCTTGATTGTTTCGGAGGGTCAACTTTCTTGATAGGGTTGTACTTGACATAATCATTACTATATAGCCAGTTACAGAATGCTCTTAATGCCCGGTAATATCCATGTTTACCATTGCCGCATCTGAGGTCATGCAGGAATTGATTTATGCCATCGGTAGTCAGTTCATAGTTCAGGATGAATGGCCTAAGGCAGCATTCATAGAATTCGATTGTCCTGATAGATGAACCTTGCCGTCTGGATTGGAGGAATGCATTAAGAAGTATGGAAACTGAGGAACTCGTGGTAGGCCGTGCAGGTCTCGAACCTGCGACACCCTGATTAAAAGTCAGGTGCTCTACCAACTGAGCTAACGGCCCATCGACCGTCACTATTGTATAGCTTTTAATGTAGACTATTCAAACCTTTGTAAATAATTGCTGCTATGACAATCCTGGGAAGTTGCTCGTCCAAGAGAACTAATGCTTGATAATCTACAAAGTGGCCCTACCCAGAAGATAATAGGGTATGGATGTACTGGGCAAGAGCCGGATGTATGTCACAAATGTAACCATCTTTGGTTGCTTCCACGAAAAAGGTTACTCTAGCTGGCCTCTTAGATGAGTTGCCAAATTTACTGAGTCCAGTTTCATCCCAAGGCATATTTTGCCCCAGTACTTCCAACATGCCTCGCACATCACGCGGCTGCTGCAGCATTACTTCAAAGTGGAGTTGCTGTGCTAATATATTCAATTGTTCAGGTTTAAGTTTTATCCGCATAATTCCAAGTTCTGCTTCATGCTGCTGTCTATTTACATAATGTTTCTTTAATATCTTGTGGAGCGGGTGAAGGGATTCGAACCCTCGACGTCTTGCTTGGGAAGCAAGCACTCTACCGCTGAGTTACACCCGCCAAAATCATATCCATTTTAGCCCCGAATCTCACGTTTGTCAAAAGAAGGATGCCCTCTCACGTCTTCTATCAGGTTACCTGCTCTATGCCAAGGGAAAGGTAAGAGCGAAAAAGACACGCACGATATTTAGGGATAAGTACCAAGTAGGTAGTGCTGACTTACCACCTATGTACGAGGAGTTAGCAGGTATTTTCGACACCCCATCCCTGTAAGCTTCACTATAACTCAGCCACCTGAACTGCTTAAACGATGTATCCCCGGGAGAAGCTCTTACGTGGTTCTCAAAGTCATCATGAAAGCTCATCCCTTTCAACTATGATTTGGACATCCAGTTTCCGCAGCCTAGGTTCCCCTTATCGCTATATCGGCAAGAAAAAATGACAGCTTAAGCTTTTCCCAAACCTGCCAGACTCAAAATGCCCCGAGGCTAACACGGATATATGGTAAGCTCATACTCATGCTATAATAGGGAAGATGGTGGAGTCAACTTGGTTGTTGTAAGATTAGGAGGTATGCATATGAAGTCTGCTCATCTTATCACGCTGGCTATAGCGCTTATACTGGCGCTGAGTTGTGCAGCTTCGACACCAACACCAACACCTGTTCCGGGCAAGGTAGTATCTGCAAAACGTATCGTTCAAATTGATCCTTCTTCATTGATACCAGAATCATTCATGGTGAGCCCGGACAGCCGGCGGGTGGCTTATGCGGCTCGAGTCGATAGTAAGTGGTTTGTAGTGCTAGATGGGAAGAAGGGGAAGCAATACGATGGCATCGGGGCAGGCACTCTCACCTTCAGCCCGGACAGCCAGCGGCTGGCTTATGTGGCTGGGACCGGCAATAAGCAGTTTGTGGTAGTTGATGGGAAGAAGGGGAAGCAATACGATGCCATTGGGCTAGGCACTCTCATCTTCAGCCCAGACAGCCAGCGGCTGGCTTATGCAGCTCAAGTCAGTGATAAATGGCTTGTGGTAGTGGATGGAGGAGAAGAAAAGCAATACGATGGCATCGGGGCAGGCAGTTTCGTCTTCAGTCCGGACAGCCAGCGGCTGGCTTATGTGGCTGGGACCGGCAATAAGCAGTTTGTGGTAGTTGATGGGAAAGAGGGGAGGCAATACGATGACATCGGGCTACGCACTCTCATCTTCAGCCCTGACAGCCAGCGGCTGGCCTATGCAGCTCAAGTCGGTGATAAGTGGCTTGTGGTAGTGGATGGAAAAGAGGAGAAGCAATGCGATGGCATCGGCGCAGGCAGTTTCGTCTTCAGTCCGGACAGCCAGCGGCTGGCTTATTTGGCTGTGGTCAGCGATAAGTGGCTTGTAGTGGTGGATGGAGAAGAAGGAAAGCAATACGATGACATTTGGGCAGGCACCCTCACCTTCAGTCCTGACAGCCAGCGAGTGGCCTATATAGGTAGAGAAGGCGATAAGGAGGTTGTGGTGGTGGATGGAGAAGAGGAGAGGCAATATGATGGTGAGGGAGCAAAGGCTCTTACCTTTAGTCCAGACAACCAGCGACTAGCTTATACAGCTAGAGTGAATAGTAAGGAGGTTGTGGTGGTGGATGGACAAGAGGAGAAACAATACGATGACATCGGGATAGGCACCCTCACCTTCAGTCCTGACAGCCAGCGGCTGGCTTATTTGGCGCGAGTGGACAATAAGTGGTTTGCGGTGGTAGATAGAGAAGAAGGGAAGCAATACTATGTCATTGGAGCAGACACTCTCACCTTCAGTCCTGACAGCCAGCATCTGGCTTATTTAGCTGTGGTCGGCGATAAGTGGGTTGTAGTGGTGGATAGAGAGGAGGGAGAACAATACGATGAAATCTTTGCCAGATGGGGAGGAGGGATTATCTTTGACTCCCCTGATAGTCTCCATTACCTTGCCTTAAGAGGTAACAGTGTATATTTAGTGGAAGAGAAGGTAAGGTGAGATAGGAGAGACAACATGGCAAGGCTCTTACGAATTTAGGTAGCGACCAACTGCGTATAGTGCAGTGTTATAGACAGTATACTCGAGGCTTTCTAGACATCCCTCATCATCACTGGTGAACTCAACGACCTCTTCGCTATAACTCAATTTGGTTTAGGTCACCCTGGCATGTTACTGCTTGCTGGCAATAGGCCTGATGGTTTAAAATGGTGACCGGAAGAATGGATTCTTATTTAGAAGGTAAATTGTGACACAAAAAAATATAGAAATAGTGCGGGAAACCGTAAGAAGTTTCTGCCCAGTCTGCCCCAAACACTGTGCCGTATTACAAACATTCGAGGGTGGATACATCGTCGACATGAAACCAGATGAGCAGGCCGAAGAGGAAGGTTTTCATGCGGACGTCTGTCCTTATAAGAAAGGAAGCATTATAGCGAAGGATCTTCCGCTCAACCCCAACCGTCTCAAATATCCTCTAAAGAGAGTAGGCGATAGGGGTGAAGATGGATGGGAGCGGATTTCCTGGGACGAGGCTTTAGATACTATTGCCGGCAAAATGATTCGATACAAGCAGATGTATGGCCCGGAAAGCATTGCCTTTGGTCTGGGAGAGCCTAAGTCGCTTGAGTTTGCCCTGGCTCAGAGGCTGGCTACTGCCTTCGGAACGCCTAATGTTGCCACACCTGGATACATATGCGGTGAGCCGCGTGTACATTCTATGGTCTACACTTTCGGTCGGGCATTTTCCTTTACCATGGCTGGCACACCGAAGTTGATAAAAGAGCCCTATCCCAAACTAATACTTGTCTGGGGTTGGAGTCTTGTTCATACTTGGTCATTTCAAATGGTCAACGCAGCCTTGAAAGCCGGTGCCAATACAATAGTCATAGACCCTCATAGCACGGGGATTGCATATTACAGAAAGGAAGAGAGGGAGGTAGGAGGGAGTGAAGCCGACATTTGGATCAAACCTAAGCCGGGGAGCGATGGATGCTTAGCTCTGGGGATGATAAAGACGATAATTGAGGAAGAACTTTTCGATAAGGAATTTGTTGAGAAGTGGGCTCACGGCTTTGAGGAAATGAAGGAGCACGTGAACACATTCACTTATGATGATGTGGAGAGGTACACTTGGGTGCCCAAGGCTCAGTTCCAAGCAGCAGCTAGGATGTATGCCACTACCAAGCCTGCTGTCATGTTGCTAGGCAATGGAATAGAAATGACCTCAACTGCTCTACAGGATGCACGAGCAATGAATATCATGAAAGCTCTCTGCGGTCAGGTTAACCTCCCCGGAGGAGAGCGGTTTATCTCCCGTCCCAAGTATTATCCGCCGGGTCGTTTCTTCCTGCTGAGCAAAATCGGTAGAAAGCCTGATAAGGCAGCCGGTAAGGATCTTCCCGTGGCAATGGAGTCTGCTTATACACCATATCCTTTGCTGGCGAAGGCTATCCTGACAGAGAAACCAGCGCCGATAAAGATGGCGATAGTGCTGGTTGCCAATCCTCTTATTACTGCTCCCAATGCCAAACAAATATACGATGCCTTCAGGAAGCTCGAATTCGTCGTGGTGTCCGAGCTGTTTATGACACCCACAGCGATGCTGGCTGACATCGTCCTGCCTGCCCAACACATGGTAGAGCATCCCGGGGTATCTTACTGGATAAGCAGCATCAGAACCTATCCTCGTGGTGCCAAGTCGCCTGGAGAAACTTGGGCCGACGAGAAATGGATAATCGCTTTGGCTCAAAAGCTAGGGCTGAATGAATATTTTCCCTGGGAGGCGGAAAGGTGGGAAGAAGTTTATGACTTCTGGTTGGAGCCTGCTGGTATGGCCTTTAAGGAGTATATAGAGAAGCAGAGGGGGGCACAGCCGGAGGCACTACCCGGACATGAGGAAATTGGCTTCGGAACGCCTACAAAGAAAGCAGAGATATACTCTGAGACGCTGAAGAACCTGGGGTATAGCCCCATACCTATGTGGGAAGAATTATTGCAGTCCACTGCCCCCTACATGCCGACGGAGGAATATCCTCTGGTGATGTTCAACAGCAAAGACTATCCTTTCATATCCTCAATGTACAGAAGCGTACCCGGGCTGCGTGAGAAAAGTCGCTATCCTAGGGTGGGATTGCATCCAGATACCGCCAAGAAACTGGGGCTTGAGGAGGGAAACTGGGCTTATATTGAGAACAGGCAAGGAAGGATAAGACAGATGGTCAAGATAGACCCTAAGCTTGACCCTAGGATGGTGGATGTTGCCTTTGGGTGGTGGTATCCAGAACAACAGTCTAACCTGCACGGCTGGAGCGAATCCAATGTCAATATCCTTGTTCCCAGTGAACCGTTCGACGTGGTAACGGGCTCAATGCAGACACATGGTTTACCAGTTAAGGTGTATAAAGCCGAAGGAGGATAGTCTCCCTGCAAAATCTGTACTCTAGAAGCTAGGTGAAAATATAGGAAAAATAGAAGGAAGCCCGCTTACTTGTATTCTCGGTGAATTCCTCCAGCGGAGGCTAGTACCAAGACAGCTATATTTAGTCAGCAGATGGTTGACATAAAATTTGCCACATACAGGGCCCTAGAACTAGCCAGAAAGGCAATGGGAATCCTCTGGAGGTAGCATAGGAAGGGATATAATACGACATGATAACAGCCTGAGAGCTCACCTATACATACTGTATTAACGACCTCAGGAATATCTCTTTCAGCAGAGTCTATACACCCTGAGCCAATATGCGGTCTATGTCCCTCTTCAGCCGCTCGGCGTCAAAGGGCTTGGTAATATAAGGGGCTTTGGTCTCAGAGAGGAAGGCCGTGGTGCGTGCCCCGACGACGTCACCGGTGATGAAGACCACTCTCCTGGCTAGAGATTGAGCTATCTTTCGGATGCTATCATATAACTCGATACCACTTATGCCGGGCATCTTGATGTCCAGCAGGATGAGGCTGTACCTCCCACCCTTAACCCTTTCCAAGGCATCACCGGCATTGTCCACGGTTTCTACCTCGTGCCCTCACCGGTTAGCACCTGGCTTAGGAACGATAGAACCGTCGGCTCATCGTCTACCACCAGTATCTTTGCTTTGGTTGCCTTCTTCGCCTCTTCAACAGCTGGCTCAGCTAGGTTCAGCTGTTCAGATTCAGTTACTACAGGCAACTCCACAACAAAGGTGGCCCCCTTGCCCAAGTTGTTTTTGGCATATATGCTGCCGCCGTGTTCGGTTACTATCCCGTGGCAGACGCTCAGGCCAAGCCCCGTACCCTTGCCCACCTCCCTGGTGGTAAAGAAGGGGTTGAATACCCTGTCCAGGTTTTCCCTGGCTATCCCCGGGCCATCATCCTTAAAAGATATCCGGATAGTGCTATCTATCTTTTCTGTCCTGATGATGAGCTTACCCTTACCGTGGGCTGATTTCATCTCCGTCTCGGCGTTTACGATCAAGTTGAGGAACACCTGCTGGAGTTGACCGAAATCGGCGATGGTGCCGGGCAATTCAGGATCAAGCTGAGTGATAAGTTCTATGCTATTGGTCTTTAGCTCATAGGCTCGCAGGGCTAGGGTGCTTTCTATAAGGTCGTTAATATTGATATAGGTTCGCTCTGGCTTGTGCTGGCGGGCGAAGGTAAGCAGCCTCTTCACGATGCCGGCTACCCGCTGAGCGCCATCRTGAATAATMCTCACATCRTCCTTRATRTCMTCAGGGAKRTCCTTTTCCATCAGCAGCTGGCTGAAGCCGATGACGCCGGTGAGGGGGTTGTTTATCTCGTGGGCGATGCCCGATGCCATCTCACCGACGGAGGCCAGGCGGCTGGCGAGTTGGGCCTTCTGCTCCAGCTGTCTTCTTTCCTCTTCTGCCCTTATGCGTTTGGTGATGTCCCGGCCTATCTCGATGGCGCCAGTTACCTTGCCACTGCTATCTTGCAATGGTACTCCAATGACCTCAAAGTTGTACTCAGCGTGAGCACCCGCTATATGAAGCGTGCCCGTTTCAATCTGTCCTGTATCCATGGCCTTCCTGCAGGGGCAGCCTTCACAGGGCTCATCTCGCCTGACGTAGGCTTCGTAACAGAATTGGCCCACTGGATTGGAACTAATAGCAAGGTTCCTCTTGTTCGTCCATGTGATTCTCTGGTCCGTGTCAACCTGGGCTATCCCGTATGGCAGACTCTCCAGTATGACCTGCATCTGCGCTTGGCTCTGCCGTAATGCCTCCTCTGCCCGCTTGCGCTCGGTGATGTCCATGATAACACCTAGCGAGCCGAGGAAGCGGCCATCCGGGCCAAGAAAGGGACTAGCTGAGACAGTCACAAACTTGGCTATGCCTTTCTTGCCAAGGAGGGTTATGTCATACCTTGATCTCTCACCCCGACGTCGTTTTTTTGCTTCCGAGCATATTTTGAACCAATCCTCGTCGGAAACCAGCTTTCTGGAGCTCTGCCCCACAAGCTCCTCAGGCTTATACCCCAGCATCTCAGCAAATGCAAGGTTAGCAAATGTGATCGCCTCCTCTCCATCAGTAATACAAACACCCTCAAGGGCAGTCTCAACCAGATTTCTGTACCGAGCTTCGCTTTCCTTCAACTTCTCCTCCGCCCGCTTGCGCTCGGTGACATCATTGCCGATTCCCCGAAATCCAACAACCTTCCCCGTGGGATTTCGTAGAAGCGAAGCCGAGATCTCAAGGAGTGCTATGCTACCATCCTTTCTTATGGTTTCGCGGGAAAAGCCCCTAAGTGGCTCGCCTGTCCGATAGACCCGATTGTAGGCCTTGTACACATGCGCAACGTCCTCTTTAGGTGTCAGTCCTCGATAGTTCATTCCCATCAGCTCTTCTCTGGGATATCCCCTGATGCAACACATTGAATCATTGACGAAGGTATAATTGCCGGCGAGGTCTACCTCAAAGTAGCCATCGTCCATCTCCTCCAGGATAGTCCGATATCTCTCCTCGGACTGCCCCAGTGCCTCCTCTGCCCGCTTGCGCTCGGTGATGTCCATAAAGCTTCCCAGGGTGGCTCGTCTGCCCTGGTACTGGATAGAGGTAACCGACTCTGTAACCCATCCGGTCTGCCCGCTTTTGCTAACATATCTGTATTCATACGGGGAGGAACGCTTTCCCTTCAACATATTCACGGCATGTTCCCTGACCACATCCCTATCCTCGGGAAGGACAATTTCCATACTGTGCATTTCTAGCAATTCGCTCTCAGTGTAGCCTATAAGTTTCCGGAACTTGGGGTTAACAAGCTTAAACTTCCCCTCTTGGATCATATAGATGCCAACAGGTGAACTATTGAGCAGATCCGATGAGAGTCTCTCCACCTGCTTGTGCTCCGCATCTAGCTCCTCAAGCTCTGCCACGCGCTGCTGCAGTAACTCCAATTCACTAATAAGCTGCCTATTAGTTGTGTCAACACTTCTCATTTTTCACCTCAAAACGAGTGCCTTCGGATTGCCCCCTTACGCTTCTACATTGGGTAGTCTATCTATCTGATTGACCTCAGCTTTCAGTCTATTCAGGTCACTTTTGCTAAATAGCCTCCAGCCTCTCCTGTCCCTGTATTCTACGTCGGCAAATGTCCCATCCTTCACCCAGCGGTAAAACGTGTTCTTGCTTATCCCCGCCATTCGGCAGGCTTCGGCCGTCCAATAGTAGCTCTCCCCCTTAAGCTTGATTGCCATATTTAAGATTCTCCCATTTCTAGTCAGGTATACCCAAGTATATAGTGCCCGTTTGGCAAATTGAATCACCTGAAGGTACTAATTCAACTAAGCAAATGGTCATGGGACGCTAGTCCCGGGCGGCGAGACTACAACCACCAATTGCGGGATAAAGCAGAACTTTGTAAAATGCAGAGGGTCTCCGCCAAAGAAAGGAGGAGGCAACTACGCCCAGGGCTTATATCAATGGAGTAAACTTGCACTACGAGCTTAGTGGGGCAGGTTCTAGTGTGGTGCTATGCCACGGCTATACGGGTAGCCACCAAGACTGGATGTTTCAAATACCCGTGCTCTCCCAGAGGTATCAGGTGGTCGTCATGGACCACCGAGGACATGGAGGCTCTGAAGCCCCTACTTCAGTTGATGCCTATTCTATTCCCATCTTTGCCAGCGATGTGCATACCTTGCTCGACTATCTGGGCATAACAAAATGTTGCCTCGTTGGGCATTCTATGGGAGGATTCATTGCTCTACAGCTCGCTCTGGACCATCCGCACCTGATTAGTTCCCTGGTTTTGGTTGATACCTCCAGTGGCTGGGTCGACATACCGGGATATGCAGCGCTACAGGCCAAGCTTTATGAAATAGCGCGGAGGGACGGGATGGAAGCTGCCTTCGAGTACAATGCCCAGCACAATCCACTGGCCCAGAAACGCTTTGGGAAATACCCAGAGCTGCGCCATATATCGAAGCGCAGGATGTGTGAGACATCGGTGGATGGATACATATATGCAGGACGAGCTATTCTTCAGCGGCAAGAGGTAACGGCACGGCTTGGGGAAATATCGGTGCCCACGCTGGTTGTGGTAGGTGACGAGGACGACCCCTTCCGCCAGCCCTCCGAGGTTCTAGCGAAGAACATACCCAACGCCAGGCTGCACGTGGTTCCTCAGGCAATTCACTCGCCACAGGAAGAGAGACCTAAGGCCTTTAATGAGTTACTCATTCGGTTCTTCGCCGAAGTCGAGGCCAGTTAGATTCGGTCGTTGGTACCAATTATGTTGGATGCCAGTAGTGTAGCACTGATATCATGCCGAAGCCTGCTTGTGAGTGGCAAAGAATAGAAATTAGACTTGCTATATCGAGCAGAAATGAGTAAAATATCTTTTTAAACACTAGGTTTCTCACGGAAGTGAAAGAGGAGGCTACTTAGAATAAAGGAGGAAATATTTATGGTTGTTAAGCTAGTTACTGATAGTGTATCTGACCTGCCACCTGAAGTGGCTAAAGAAATGGACATCACGGTTGTACCCTTAAATGTCCACTTTGGTACCGAGACCTATAAAGATGGCGTCGAGCTCTCTACTGAGGAATTCTATCACAAGCTAGATAATAGCCCGGTTTCGCCTACAACCTCTGCCCCTGCCCCCGGCCTTTTCGCTGAAGCTTTTGATAGACTAGCTGAGAAAACTAATGAAATTCTAGCTGTAATCGTAGCTCAGAAACTTAGCGCTACCTATGACGCTGCATTACAAGGGATGAAGTTGATGAAGAAAAAGTGCCAAGTGGAAGTGGTCGACTCTACATTGGGCATAATGGGAGAAGGTTTATTGCTTGTAGAACTAGCTAAGAGGGCTCTGGCGGGAATTAGCCTGCATGAACTAGTAACTATGACAGCAAAAATCACTCCGCGAATACACAACAGAATAACCCTTGATACTCTCAAGTATATGGCTAAGGGAGGACGTATCGGCAAGGCACAAGCTCTACTAGGGTCAGTGCTTAAAATAAATCCTGTCATTGGCATCAAGGATGGCGAGATTTTGCCCTTTGCAAAAATGCGCTCTAGAGAAAAAGCTAGGGAATGGATGTATGAGTTTGCTGCCAATTTTAGCAGAGTAAAGGCACTAGCTGTTGAGTGTGGTACTAATATGGGTGAAGCTAAGGCATTGGCTGAGCGGATTGCCTCTGTATGGCCTAAGGTCCCCATCTATATGTCCAAGGTTAGTCCAGTGGTGGGAGCACATACAGGTCCAGGTGTTCTTTCGGTAAGTGTTCTGGAGCAAGGAGATTAGCTGCCCAGACACTACATAAAGGCTGTTGCTTTTTCATTGGTAGAGCGGCTGAGTTAGCCACTACGGATTTTGAAAACGTCAATTGCACCAGGGCTGTAAGCCTTTCTGCCCAGTAATTTACACAACCTAGCCCCGAGTAGTATACTCTAAGCCTGAACCCCCATACCTCCTGTACTTCCTAGGAAAGTGGCACCCTATGGCAGTTAAGATTGTTACCGACAGCTGCTCAGATATTCCGCAAGAGGAAGCCAAAAGGTTGGGTATTACCGTGGTGCCGGCATATCTTTGCTTCGGTGACGAAGTCTACCGCGACGGGATCGATATAGATAGCCATGAATTTTATCGTAAACTGGTGACCAGCCCAGTTCATCCATCTACTGCAGCACCATCACCAGGAGATTTTGCCAAGGTATATGAGAAGGCAGCTCAGGAAACTGACGAGATCGCTTCCATTCATGTCACCAGCAAGCACAGTGCCGTCTACGACGCTGCGCTACTGGGTAAGGAGGTTGCGGAAAGGAAAGGATGCCGGATTGAGGTTATCGATTCTAAAGGTGTGACAATGTGGCAAGGCCTCGTTACCATAGCTGCAGCCAAAGCTGCTGAAGCTGGATACAGTCTAAATCAGGTGGTAGACAGAGTTCATGAGACTATTAGTCAATTGTGTGCTCTGGCACTTCTGGACACCGTAATGTACGTAGTCAAAGGTGGACGTCTTGGCAAATCTATATCTGCAATATCTGCAATAGAATCGCTACTTAATGTGAAACTCTTACTTACTCTGCGTGACGGCGAGCTTCGCCCAGCGGGATTGGCACACACCCGAAGTAAAGGAATAGACCGACTCCGTGAGTTTATGAGGTCAGCATTACACGTCGAGGACTTAGCTATAGTTTATAGCACTATCCCTGATGATGCTCAGACACTAGCTGATTACACAAGTTCGCTCTTTCCCAATATAGTACCTCGAATAATAACACTTGGGCCGGTACTAGGCGTCCATGCTGGTCCGGGAGCTCTAGGCATCATTCTGAGGGAAACAAAACAGACTTACTGAGAGAAATCCGACTAGCCATGAGTCTTGCGAAGAGCCTTGATCTGATGAGGAAGAGGCATATCTCATATGTGCGCAAGCCAAGAAGGTTCCATACCCATTGCACATTTCGCCTTTTTGTCTGACGCTTGGTTCTTCTTGAAGGTTGCTTAGGAAGCTAGGCTGCCGAAGCAGAGGAAAATACGAACTTTTTCACTGTTTCTCTCACAGCGTCCAACATTGTTAGCGCTTTGCAAATCCGCACCATCTGAGTTCAGCTTATATTCCATCTGGACGATATCAGAACCTATTTGGTTAAGCTCCAATGATGATGAGTATAGACACGTTAACAATCTTGTTATATGATAAAGCATTGACTGACAGGAGACACCCTGGGAAAGACAAAGAGAGAGGAGGTGATTAGCAATACGATAGGCAGTGCCACACAGATCAGCTAACTCCTGCATCCTTCAATGAAGTACCAGCCCCAGTTGGCAGGAGAAAAAAGAAAGGAGGAATCACAAAGATGGACTTTGCATTGACCAAGGAAGAGGAGTTCCTTCAGAAAAGCACTAGAGAGTTCGCCGAGAGGGAAATTAGCCCCTTAGAAAACCAGATTGAGCAGGAAGATAAGATACCAGATGACCTAATTCTGAAGCTTGGAAAGCAGGGCCTATTTGGCATCCCAGTTGAAAAGAAATATGGAGGTATGGGTGGAAGGTATCTCGATCTCGTGCTCGGAGTGGAGCAAGTAGCATACGTAAGCGGTGCCGTTGCCTTTATGGTGGCAGTCAACTATCTGCCTGTCATTGCCATCGAAATAGCTGGCAATGAAGAGCAGAAGGCTAAATTTCTTCCGGCCCTTGTCAAGGGGAAAGAAAAATCACTGGGCTCTTTCTCCTTTACTGAACATTCCACCGGTTCAGACCCTAGGGAGATATACGCTACGGCACAATTGGAGGGGGAGCACTATGTTTGCAACGGCCATAAGGGATTCACTACCGGTGCTAGCTATGATGGTACCATCGTTATATTCCTTCGAACCGGGGAGGGTACCGATGTCAGTGCCTTTATCGGCCAGAAGAATACTGAGGGATATTCAACCCCACCAGCATACCCGTTGATAGGGCTAAGAGGCATGACAGTTACAGATATAGAGCTGAAGAATTGGCGCATTCCAGCAGCCAATTTGTTGGGCAACAGGGGCGATGGTTTCTCAATTCTGCTTAATACCATAGCTGTTGGCAAGGTAGATGTCGCCGGAGCGATGTTAGGCATTGCACAGAGAGCGCTGGACGAAGCAATGAAGTATGCCACAGAAAAGACCATGAGAGGTAGGCCAATCGGTAACTACCAGATGATTCAGTATTTGATAGCCGAGATGGCAATCGATGTTGAAGCTGGCCGATACTTGCTCTATCGCACTATGTCTCTGATGGACCAGAAGAAAAGGACGCTAGGAAGCTGTGCCGTTGCCAAGTTATTCCTGGCGCAGATGGCAGATCGTGTGACTCAAAAGGCTGTACAAGTGCACGGCGGCTACGGCTACACAAAAGATTTCAAGGTAGAAAGGCTGTACCGCGATGCAAAGTTTGGCGGTGTTGTCGAAGGCTCAAACGAGATTCAAAGAGTAATAATAGCCAGAGAACTATTGAAACTTTAGAAAACAGTATGGGTGGGCAAACGGTGGCTAGGTAAAGGTAGTAACCACAGGCTCCAGTAAGCTGAAGATGCTTTACTCAAAGTTCTGGCTATGGAAGCTGACTGGCTATGCTGCTTACTGACAGAGCTTTCAGCGGAAGTGATGCCTCAGCTATTGCCTGCGGCTTGGGATATGCCATCAAGAAGCTGGGCGATTTTGACTTGATTCTATGTGGCAGGGGAGCCCTGGATAGCAATACACTCAGGCAGGCTCTTGAATTGCTGAGTTCTTGGGTTTCTCCGAGATTACATATGTTTCCCTGAGTGTGTGGTGACACCGACTGGAAAATCCGAGCCTGTGTTGATTCAAGTGGCTGTCAAGTCCAGTAGGTTAACAAGTCAGTGAGGTGATAGCATGACAAAAGTTACATCTATTGTGGTGGGCGCAGGTCTAGCTGGGCTTTCAGCAGCCTACTCCCTAGCCAGAGATAGCATAGATGTGCTTGTAGTGGAGAGAGGGGACTACCCTGGAGCTAAGAATATAACCGGGGGGAGGATGTATTTTCTTCCAATAAGGAGTCTATTCCCCGAACTTTGGGATGAAGCGCCGTGGGAGAGGCATATCGTGAGGGAGGTTCTGACCGGGGTTAGCAAGTGCTCCTCGCTCTCAATTGAATTCAGCAATCAAAAATACAACAACAAACCCTACCACAGCTTCACTATCCTGGGCTCCAGGTTTAATAAGTGGTTCGCTCAAAAAGTGGCGGAGAAAGGTGCCAGGGTAATCAATAAATACAAGGTTGATGACCTTATACTGGATAACGGAAAGGTGAAGGGCATCGTAGTAGGGGGAGCTCAAATCGAAGCTGATGTAGTGATTGCTGCTGATGGGACTATGTCCCAGATAGCTGAAAAGGCAGGCCTTAGGGGTAAGCGCGAGCCCCAGGATTTTGCTCTTGGAGTCAAAGAGGTTATTGCCCTTAGCCCTCAAACCATAGAAGGCAGGTTCAGACTGAAGGCTGATGAGGGCATTGCTCAATTATTTGTTGGCTCTCTGACCAAAGGCATGCTGGGCGCTGGATTTCTATATACCAACCGCGATTGCATCTCGCTGGGATTGGTGCTGGGAATCAAAGACCTGACTGATTGCCACCTAAATGTGATGCCTTATGAGCTGCTGGAAGAATTCAAGCTGCGCCCTGAGATTGTGCCTTTGATTAATGGAGGAGAGAGTGTGGAGTACTCCGCTCACGTGCTATCTGAAAGCGGCATAAAAGGTATGCCTAAACTTTTTGGAGATGGCATTTTAGTGGCGGGGGATGCTGCCGGCATGGCAATGAACATGGGATTGACCGTTAGAGGCATGGAATTTGCCATTGCTTCTGGAGCTCTAGCAGCTGAGGCAGTAAGAATGGCAAAGAAACAAAATGACTTTTCAGCAGGTGCACTCTCTAAATACCAGGATTTGCTAAAAGAGAGCTTCGTATGGAAGGACCTTAACACCTTTAGACATGCTCCCGATGTTTTGGCTAATCCTAGGCTCTTCGGGGAATATCCTCAGTTGGCTTGCACTATGATGGAGAAACTGATGACAGTGGGTGAGGAGCCTAAGAAAAAGCTCTCGACTACAATATCGAAGGAACTGAGGAGTAGGCTTGCTCTCTCGCTACTAAGAGATTCTTTTAGGTTCTGGAGAATGTAATGGTAGAAGTAAACATTAAAGATAAGTTAGCGTTAGATACGTTCAAACCAGCTAAAGAGAGCCACCTGAAATTAAATCAGGAGCTTTGTAGGGGATGTAAGGTTAGGTGTTGCCTTTTCGTATGCCCAGCCCGGGTTTATACTATGGACGAGCAAAGTGAGATACATATTGAGTTTGAGGCCTGTCTGGAGTGCGGCACCTGTCTTATTGCTTGTCCCCACAATGCTATCCAATGGAACTATCCCCAAGGTGGCTTCGGAGTCCAATTCAGATACGGCTAATAGAAGGGTAGAGAGGAGATAAGAATTGCGTATTGTAGTCTGCGCAAAACAGGTTGTAGACCTAGCCCAAATAAGGATGAATAGGGAAACCAGAGAGCCAATTCTAAGCGGTATTCCTTTGATAATTGGTGATATAGAAAAGAATGTCCTAGAAGAGGCAACTAGAATTAAGGAGCAGCATAAAGCTGAAGTAATCGCTTTATCTATTGGTTGGCCACAACCAGATGGGACCATCCTTGAGTGTCTAGGCAGAGGCGCTGACCGAGCTGTTATGCTCGCAGACCCGATATTTGAAACCCTAAGCTCCACGGGAGTAGCTACAGTGTTAGCCAAGGCAATAGAAAAAATCGGTGATTATGCCCTTATTCTCTTAGGAGAGGGCTCTACCGATAACAATTCCGGGCAAGTAGGCCCTATGGTTGCACAGATACTCGGTCTACCCCTAGTGAGCTATGCCAGGCAATTGGAGATAGTAGAGGATAAGGTTAGGATAGTGAAGGGCCTTGAGGATTGTTTCGAAACAGCAGAGGCTTCACTTCCCGTTGTAGTAACGGTATCCGCTGAAATAAACGAGCCGAGAATTCCAACAATACTCGATGTGATGGAGGCCTCCTCCAAACCACAGGAAAGCTGGAGTTTAGGTGATATTGAGATTTCACGTGAAGAACTCGAGCAGCACCACTCAGTTAAGGTACTTAGTAATCAATACCCAGAGCAAACCCGGAAGAATATCCTGTTCCAGGAAGAACTAGGCAAGTCAGTTGACAGCCTCCTACAAAATCTGGTTAAGGAAGGAGTATTGGAGAGATAATTATGCCAGGTGTTTTAGTGTTTTCAGAAAAGGATGAGTTTGCGCTCGACCTTTTGCCTAAAAGTGCTGCGCTTGCCAAACAACTTGAGATGGAGTTAAATGTTGCCATTTTAGGGCCTGCTGCCAAAAGCAGGGCAACTCAGTACTTTGCCCGAGGAGCAAGCAAGGCTTATATAAGCGAGAATGAGCTATTTACCGAGTTCGATGCCAAAGTTCAATCTCAAGCTTTATTTGAGATTGCAGAGGTTAGCCAAGCAGAAATTATGCTTTTAGTCTCCACAAAAAGGGGGAAAGAGATAGCATCTAGCTTAGCTCAAATGCTGGGTGCTGGTTGTATCACAAACGCACTCGATATCAAGGTGGAAGATAGCAAGTTGGTAGCTTCTAGATATGGCCTGGGTGGGACTACAATAGTTTCGGAGTACATAGAAACGCCGAAGAAGGTTATTGCAGTGATACCACAGACTTTTGAGACAATCGAGGTCAAATCAAGTGATGGGCAAGTAATTGATGTCGACCTCAAGCTGGATAAGCCTGAGGTGAAGGTTATAGAAAGAAAAGAAAGGAAAAGAGAGTCAGTAGATATAGAGAAGACAGATGTTTTGATTTGTGTAGGCCTCGGCTTGAAGCAAAAGGAGGACTTAGGACTGATTCAAGAGTTGGCCAACGCTGTTGGGGGTGAGATAGGTTGTAGCAGGGATTTGGCATCCAGCCTAGGATGGCTATCGGAGGATAGGATAGTGGGAATGTCTGGAAAGAGGTGCAAGCCAAAAGTTGTTTTCTCTATCGGCATTTCCGGACAAAGTCAGCATGTCGCCGGGATAGTCGGCGCTAAGACAATAGCAGCCATAAACAATGATAAGAACGCTCCCATATTTAGAGTGGCTGATTATGGAATATTAGCCGACCTATACGAAGCAGTTCCTCTGCTAACTAAAAGATTACATAATATGCTAAAGAGCTGACATTTCCCGAAGCCCTGTGGGATTTACCACCAAGCTTTGTCTGACTATCTCTTTTTTATAGCGTGAAAAACTTGTTTCATAGTTCTTTGAGTTTTCGTATCCATGATAGATATAAAATAAATTCTCCCCAAGACAGCCAATTATTGTATCTACTTAGCTATGAAATAACTAGTCAAAATGTTAGCAGTTGAACGAAACATCGTGATGCCCACTGCCTAGCTTTGCACACTCATCTTCTGATGTGCTATAATTTTCTTGCCTGAGTGGGGGAGCATAAGGTAAGCAATCGGCGAAAAGCCAGAAAGTGAGGCTAAAAGCTAAACCGAAAGTGCTTTTTATGGTTCACTGAGCCCAGTAAAACGAACTGCAATTTAAGGAGGTAGTATGGATTATCAAACCGTCACTGTAGAGCGAAAAGACCACATAGGAAACCTTACTTTAAATCGTCCCCAGGCTTTAAACGTGTTGAACTTGCAGATGTTAAAAGACATCAACAGCGCCCTTCTGGAGCTAGAAGCTGATAGCGATGTGCGTGTTATAATTATGAAAGGAGCTGGGCGTGCCTTCTGCGCTGGTATCGACATTAAGGAGTTCCCTAATAAGGGTGTCATAGAAAATCGAAGCCAAATTGCAGTCTATGATAGCCCTTTGACAACCATTGCCACCATAACCAAGCCGGTTATTGCTCAGGTGCATGGCTATGCTACTGCTGCCGGGTGCGGTTTAGTGGCCGGCTGCGACCTGGCAGTAGCCAGCGAGGATACCTACTTCGGCACTACAGCCATAAATGTCGGCCTATTTTGCCTGGGGCCATCGGCACCACTTTCCCGTTGCGTAGGCAGGAAGAAAAGCCTGGAAATGTTGCTTACTGGTGACCTGATTGATGCTCAGGAGGCCTACAGGGTAGGGCTGATAAACAAAGTAGTCCCCATCGATAAACTGGAAACGGCAGCTATGGAGCTGGCACAGAAGATTGCCAGTAAATCTCCTGTCGCTATCCAGATAGGCAAGCGAGCCTTCTATACCATGTCAGATCTGGAATACAGCAAGGCTCTAAACTATCTGTCAGAGATGATGGCTACCCTTTCAGCAGCTGAGGATGCCCGGGAGGGGATTGCCGCCTTTTTAGAGAAAAGAACCCCAGAATGGAAAGGGTACTAGCAAGTTTCTCACTCCTTCTTAGGTCGAGGGACATCTCCTAATGTAAAGCCTTCATAAGAGGTTCCTACTTGATATTGCCGGTCACGTATCTAAGGAGGCTTACCTCAATTATTTCCAATTTCGTTTATACTTGCCTAAATCAAAATACGTGTAACCATAATTAGAAGGAGGACTAGAAGATTGAGGATATTGCGCGTTAACATGTCTGAGCTAAAGGTGGCTTTAGAGGATTTGCCTGAAGAGTGGAAGCTCATTGGTGGTAGAGGTTTGATTGCCAAAGTAATGAATAAGGAAGTGCCCCCTGATGCCGATCCGCTTGGTCCTGAAAACAAGCTGATTGTGGCTGGAGGACCTCTTGCCGGGACAATGGCTCCTCAGCTCGGGAGGATATCAGTAGGTGGGAAAAGCCCCTTAACCCTGGGGATTAAAGAGGCTAACGCCGGCGGTCCAGCAGCACAGAAATTGGATAAGTTAGGCATAAGGGCAATTGTAATAGATGGCGCTCCCGAAGAAGGGAAATGGTACCTTCTTAAGATTTCAAAGGATGAAGCCTCTTTAGTGCCTGCTGATGAGTACAAAGGCATGGGAAATTACAGGCTGGCTGAAGAGCTTTATAAGAAACAGGGCAATACACCAGCATTAATTTCCATCGGTATTGCTGGTGAAAGGAAGTATAAATCAGCCTCGGTTGCCCTTACTGATGCTTTTGGAGACCCCTCAAGAAATGCAGGCAGAGGCGGGATGGGAGCACTAATGGGCTCCAAGGGTCTCAAAGCAATTATTATTGATGACTCGGGTACACCTTCAGTAGATATTGCCGATCGAGCTCGGTTTAGGGAGGTAGTAAGAGATTGGGTGGACATTTTAAGGAAAGATGTTGGCTGTGGTCTCTTTCGCCAATTCGGCACCTCCCAGGCCGTTGCCCAGATGAGCTACCGGGGGACCATGCCATACAAGAATTACAGCTCAGGGAGACCCGAGGGATTTGGACAGGTCAGTGGGGAGGCGCTTAAGAACAACGTCTGGGCACGCGGTGGCAAGATGCACAGCTGCATGCCTGGGTGTGTTGTCCAGTGTTCCATAGTCTATAACGATGCCGAAGGAAAGCACATATGCTCAGCCTATGAGTACGAGGCAATCAGTTTGCTAGGAACTAATCTGGGCATCGTTGACCTCGACGCCATCGGGCGGCTCAAATTCATCTGTGACGATTTGGGGCTAGACTTTATAGAAGTAGGAAGTGCTATCAGTGTAGCCGCCAGTGCCAGCAAGATGGAAATGGGTAGTGAGGAGTCAGCAACAAAACTACTTAAGGAAATAGAACAGGGTACCGACTTTGGTAACATTCTAGCTAACGGTGTGGTTGCTACGGCCGCGGCCCTCAATGTCAGCAGGATTCCTGCATTCAAAGGGCAGGCTATTCCAGCTCACGATGGTAGGGCGGTTAAAGGCGTTGGTGTAACCTATGCTACAAGCCCAATGGGAGCTGACCACACTGCTGGGCTTACCTACCGAATTGCCACGCAAAAAACAGGGCAGATAGCTAATTCACTGAGGTTTCAGGTACAGGCAGCCACTTGGGATACCTTAGGGTATTGTCTTAATTCTGTTCCTGGTGGGCAAGCTTCAACATATGGTTTCCTGGCAGACCTTCTTAATGCTCGCTACAAACTGAGCCTGACTGCTGATGATGTGGTCGAAATCGGTAAGGAAACCTTGAAAGACGAGCTGAAATTTAACCAGGGCGCTGAATTCAGCAAGGTCTGGGAATCCTACCCACAATTCTTTCGGACAGAAGCACTTCCTCCGACAAACAGCGTATTTGATGTGGAAGATTATGAACTAGAGAGTATATGGGATAGATTAGATACTTTTAAAGAACCAGAGAGGATTTGGGAGATTCGCTTCGGCTCCTTACCACCAATTTTGTTCGGGGCTGGCGTAGTCCAGAGGGTGGGTGAAAGGGCTAAGGCACTCAACATAAAGAAAGCCCTTTTTGTTGCCGGCCCCGTTATGAAGAAGATAGGACTCACTGATGAAGTTCGGGGTATTTTGGGAAGGAGTGGTGTAGATTCAGTTGTCTTTTCTGAAATCGAGCCTGACCCACCAGTAGAAGAGATAGATAAGGCCGCTCAACTTTACAAGAATGAGGGCTGCGACGGGATAATTGCCATGGGTGGAGGCAGTTCCTTGGACGCAGCCAAAGCTATTGCTGTAAAGGTGTCTCATTCGGGGCCTTTAACCGAATATGAGAGCATGGTGGGAGGAACAGGAAAAATCACAGGGGCAATACCACCAGTGATCTGTGTCCCCACCACAGCGGGTACTGGAAGCGATGTAAATCAATATACAGTGATTACTGACAAGCAGAGGAATGTTAAGTTCATTATCATGAGCGACCGACTTATCCCAGCGTTAGCAGTGGTTGACCCCAATTTATGCAGAACTATGCCCAAAGGGTTAACCGCAGAGACAGGAATTGATGCCCTAGCACACTGTGTTGAAGGATATGTTGGCCAGACCATCCCTTATCATCCCTACTATTCATCCCTTGCTCTGTATGGTGTTAAGTTAATCGGTAAAAGCCTGAGGAGAGCCTACAAAAACCCGGACGATCTTGACGCCAGGTCTGACATGTGTATGGCAGCCATCAACGGAGGGATATGTTTCTCTAAAGGCCTCGGCCTAGGTCATGCTCTTGGCCACGTTATCGGTGCCCATTACCACATTTCCCACGGAAAAGCAGTGGCAGTGAGTCTAGTCTGCTTTGCTAAGGCTAATAAGACAGCCTGCAAAGAGGAGTTTTCAGACCTGGCCTGGGCACTGAATCGCTCAGATGATCTGAAGGCAGCCCTAGTAAGGCTCTACAACGACTTGAACATGCCTACTAGACTGAGAGATTTGGACATACCGGAAGCTGACCTTGGGAAAATTGCCTTTGAGACAACAAAAGAAGTGGCCAATCTTGCCAGCAATCCCATACAATTAGACGAACGCCAGATTTTAGACCTGCTTAAAGAGTTTTACTAATAAGGGTATTTCAGGTTAATTGGTTTATTTAGCTCCGGCATAGCTTGAAAGTATCAACACCTTGTCTTTCATGCCTAGGTAGTCCTCAGCAGGCCGAGTTAAAGTCGTCTCTGCATCTTCAAGTGTTTGATGCCAGCTTCCCAAAAAGGCGAGCCCGATTCCCTAAAGCCGCATGACTTATAGAATGCAACAACTCCATATTGGGCATGGAGAACTACTTGCTCTACTTGCTTATTCTTTAATTCTTCACTCAGAAAGGAAATAATTGTCCTTCCGATTCCCTTGCGGCGGAAAGGTTTTAAGACAGCCATTCTTTCTAGTTTTGCTTGATTGGCAGCCAAGAACAGAACCCTAGTAGTGCCGATAACCCTCTTTCTATACTTAACCACCATGTGAAGCGCTTCCCCATCATGGTCATCAAACACCAATGCCTCTGAGATGCCCTGTTCCTCAACAAACACCTGCTTCCTTACTTCAAAGGCGCCTTTCAACTCGCTACCGCTTGAGACTAGTTTATAGCTAAGTTCGCTCATGACGATTTAGGTACAATATCCTACGAGCTCATCTTATTATAAAGCAAAAGTGCTTACCATCTCACAGCATGAGATAGTTGACAACACCTTGCGAACGCTGCGAAGCAAGCTCACTTTCTTGTGCTATAATATGCGAGCCTTGACTATTAGGGCAGAGGTTACAGAGATACAATAAAGCTCCTCATCAACTGCGAAGGAGGATACTATGAAGACAAGAATAACGGAATTACTAGGCATAAAATACCCTATTATCCAGTCTGGGATGGGACTGGTTGCTGACTCGACTTTGGTAATCGGCACCTGCAATGCTGGAGGACTAGGTATCTTATCTGCTTGGTCATCAACCCCTGAAGGATTGAGGAAAACCATCCGTGAAATTAGACAGAGCGTAGGTGACAAGACATTTGGTGTCAATCTCGTCCCTTTTCAACCAGGATATAAGAAGTATCTAGACGTAATGCTAGAGGAACGCGTTCCCATGCTTAACTCTGGCTTGCGAGATCCTTTTAGCCTCGTCGGTATGAAGAAACCCGGAAATGTAATCTACATAGCCACAGTAGGAAATGTTAGACAAGCTGTAAGGGTAGAAAAAGCAGGTGCCGACGCTGTCATAGTTCAAGGTTTAGAGGCTGGAGGACATGCTGGCAAGATAGCCTCCGTAGTTCTGATTCCCGAAGTAGTCAAGGTCGTCAAAATTCCTGTGATAGCCGCAGGGGGATTTTGCGATGGCAAAGGATTAGCGGCTGCTTTGGCTTTAGGTGCCGAAGGCATAGCTATGGGCACAAGATTTGCTGTTACCCAAGAGAGCCCGCTGCCGCCACAGCTCAAATCGAAGTACCTTGAAGCAAGGGATAATGATGCTGTGTTGAGTACTGTCTGGGATGGCTTGGACATGAGAGCTATACCAGGGCAAAAAATCAAGCGATACCACGGGTGGTGGACACGCTTTTGGGAAATAATCCCTACTTTTCTCTACATGAAAAAAGCCTATAACGCAAGCTTAAGGGAACTGATGGGAACGGCTAGACTTGTCAGGCAGGTACACGCTCCCCCTATTCAATTTATGGTTGGCATGGAAATGTTTAGGAGGGGAGTTGAGAATGGCGAACTCGACAGGTCTATTCTTATTGCCGGTCAGGTAGTCGGCAGAGTCGAAGATATCCCCACCTGCCACCAACTTATAGAGCGGACGGTCGCTGAAGCAGAGCAGGTTCTTAAAGACCTACACAGCAAATTGGCCCTCTTGTGACTGCTCATGAGAACAGATATGTACTATGGGGATTGCTGTGCACCTGTGAACTATCCCTTGGACATCCTACGCATAGCGGCTGCCTCGTATCCTAGAAATCGACCTGAGAAAATCAGCGATTTTCCTGCTGAATGATGAATGTTACAGTCTAAGTCATTGACCTGCGTTGCTCTTCGAATGCAATTGAAGTAAAATGGCATCTGTAAGAGTTCCAGCATGTCTCCAGGAGCATGTTGCTCTTCCATCTGGAGAAGATAATGACAGAGCTTAGAAGCTACAAGCTACAGAAAAGCACCGTGTTCAGAGAAAAACTCCCTGAGACATAAGGAGAGCCAAGGAGGATAATAAAAAATGGGCAGTGTCTTAGTCATAGGTGCTGGGTTCATGGGGGCCGGCATTGGTCAGGTCTGTGCCCAAGCAGGTTACCGAGTCCACCTGATGGACATCAAGGCCACAGCCCTGGACAAAGCCTTAAGTGACATCCGATGGTCCTTGGAGAAGTTAGGGAACAAGGGACTCCTGAAGGACCCTCCTCAGACAATCTTAGGAAGAATCACGCCTGAGCAGGAACTCAACAGTGCTGCCAAGGTAGAATGGGTAATCGAGGCCGCCCTGGAAATAGAAGACCTCAAGCTTAAGATCTTTCAGGAGCTAGATAGTCTCGCCTCACCAGAAACCCCCTTAGCCACTAACACGTCCACCATCCCCATTACCCGCATTGCCCGAGCAACGCAGCACCCGGAGAGAGTCATAGGTCTTCACTTTTTCGGACCCGTCCCCCTTCTAAGCCTCGTAGAGGTAATCAAAGGAAAAAAGACTTCCCCTGAGTTATTCGAGCGAGGTGTGGCCTTTGTCCAATCTCTGGGTAAGACACCTGTCCAAGTACAGAAGGACATTCCTGGTTTCGTGATGAACCGCATCTTCTGCGCCGCTTTACGCGAGGCGGTGGATCTAATAGCCAAAGGCGTGGCGACCCCTGAAGATGTGGACACAGGCATGCGGCTCGGCTACGGGTGGAATGCTGGCCCCTTCGAAATCACTGACAACGCCGGATTAGACACCTGGGCCCTGGTAGGACAATCCATGAAAGCTCTGGGAGAGGAAGACCTGGTGTTCCGCTCCGACCTTATTGAGAGGATGGTAAAGGAGGGCCGTTTAGGGCGAAAGGTGGGAAAGGGTTTTTATCAATACACTCCGGAGGGCAAGCGCCTGCCCTGGAGAAGTGAGGATCAAAGTGGCGTCTGAGGACAAGCGATAGATACCTTCCAAGCAAGAACTGGGGGAGCTGGGGGCAGTGTCCCTTAATAGCCGAAACCCAGTATGCTAAGCAGTGCCTGCACTGCTTTTGCCGAGTCAGAATAGGGGACATAGTTAAGAATATTGGCATCAGAAAAGTTCTAGACGAGAGGCTTGGCATGAAGATCCTGACTCCTGAACAGCCTCAGATTATTGATGCCTTGGAGGCTGTGCTTCTAGCTGCTGAGGCCCGCTGAGCAGGATTAATTAACGTTGCCTCGAAGTTGTTAGCTTACCATTTTAATGAATGCATAATACAGAAAGGAGGAATTAGAGGATGGCTTATTACGGATATGCAGGCACGATCCTTTGCGTGGATCTAACCTCAAGAGAGATTGAGCGGGAGCCATTGGACATTCAAGTGGCGACGAAGTTTCTTGGTGGTATGGGCCTCCAACTGAAGCAGCTATATGAGTTGCTGAATCCAAACACCGATCCTCTTTCACCAGAAAACCCAATCATAATAGGTGCTGGACCCCTAGTTGGCACCGGTGCCCCTGGAGCTGTAAGGATCTTAGGTACAGCAAAACATCCGCAAACGGGAGCTATTGGCTCCGGTGGCGGTGCTATGAGATTCGGGGCCATGCTTAAATGGGCAGGTTATGACCATATCATCATAACAGGCAAAGCCAGTAGTCCAGTCTACTTAAAGATCATCGACAATGATGTGGAAATCTGTGATGCAACTCATCTTTGGGGAAAGGATATCGTTGACACTACAGAAGGCCTGTGGGGTGAATATGGGGATTGTGGAGTCATCGCTATAGGTCAAGCTGGTGAAAACCAGGTAATCATTGCCCAGGCTGTAGTTGATAACGCGGCCTCACTCGGTAGAGGTGGTCTTGGGGCAATGATGGGCAGCAAAAACCTTAAAGCCCTGGTTGCCAAGGGAACAGGTGGAGTGAAGATTGCCGATCCTGAAAGATTTAAGAGGGTGTGTGAAAGCATGTTTGAAAGAGCCAGAAGATTTCCTGGCCAACCAGAGACAGTAAAATATGGAATTATGCCAAATTGGCCAAATTACGGTCGTCAAATGGGTTACACCAAGAACCGAACAAAATTGCTTGATTTTGATGACATTAACAAAAAAATAGGTTCGGAGCCTTATAAGAAATTGAGGAGAAAGGCTATCGGCTGCCCTTCTTGTTTTATTGTCGATAAAGAGATAGTCGAGGTGCAGGAAGGCAGGTTTAAAGGTTTGAAGTGGTCAACTCCCTCATATATCAATGCCGCTATCTTTGGGGGAACTTTGGGGCTCACAGGAGTTGGAGAAGCGGTCAAATTTGGAGAGGTTACCGACAGGTATGGAATAGACCAAATAAGCTTTACCGGGCTTCTTGATTTTATTACCACCCTTTACGAAGAGAGAGCCATAACTAAGAACGATGTCGGCGGTTTACCCCTAAGCAGAGATATTGATACTGTCATCACATGGCTTGATAAGACAGCTTTTAGAGAAGGCTTTGGCAATGTGCTTGCGGATGGTTGGCCGGGACTAATAAAGGTGCTTGGTGAAAAGGGTATAGAGAGGAAAACGCCTATCATCAAAGGAAGAGAAGGTGTTTGGGAACCCAGGGCTGCTGGGTTAGGAACAAATGAATTTGCACAGCTCACATATCCTAGAGGTCCAAATGCTGAATCAGGTGGCACGGGCCTCTATGTTCTAAACCAGCCAGTTGAACAAGTTAAGAGACATGGAGAAAGGATGGGCATGTCTAAAGATTGGATTGATAGGACATTTGCTTCGCCATTAAAAATCAACATCGGAAGGCTTACTCCATCCTCTGAAAACTGGCTCGCTATATTCAACTCTTTAGGCCTCTGCAATAGGCATGTAAACAACAGGTTCTACCATATAAACATTTGCTCTGAGCTTTTTTCAGCCGCAACCGGCGTTGAGATCAATCCTCAGGAACTCATGGAATATGCTGATAGAGTCTGGAATTTGTTCAAGATGATTAACGTCAGAGAGGGATTCTCAAGGAAGGATGATGAGCCACCTGATATGTGGTTTGAGCCTATGAGAGCTCCTGACGGCGAGGAAATCTTTCTCATGGACTATTACAAAACCAAGGTGCTCTCGAGGGAAGATGTCGACCAGTGGCTTGATGATTATTATGACGAAAGAGGGTGGGATATTGAGAAAGGAATTCCCACAAAGGAGAAGCTTACCAAGTTAGGGCTCGAAGACCTGGTAAAGGATTTACCGAAGTAGGTCTGCTCTTTATTGAGGAGAGAGCCATAAAACGCTCTACAAAGAAGCCGTAAATTGTTAGAAGGACAGGGATTGTTGCAGAAGATAGCCACTGTTTGTCCATATTGCGGATGTGGGTGTGGCCTATATGTCACCGTAGAAAATGGAAAGGCTACCAATGTTGAGTACATGTCCGAACACCCTGTAAATAAGGGGGCCCTTTGTCCTAAAGGAAATGCAGCTTTAGAGGTCATCAATCACCCTGATAGACTCCTCTATCCAATGAGAAAAAGGAGAGGGACCTGGATTAAGATTAGTTGGGACAAAGCTTTTAACTCTATTGTGAGTAACTTCAGGAAAATACGAGATGCCCAAGGCCCTGATACATTAGGGTTTATTTCTTCCGCCAAATGCACCAATGAGGAAAATTACTCTCTACAGAAACTTGCCCGAATGCTAGGGACAAACAATATCGATCACTGCGCTCGCCTTTGTCACGCCTCGACTTTGACTGGACTCACCGCAACTTTAGGAAGGGGGGCAATGACCAACCCTATTCCTGATCTTGCCAATTCCGATTGTATATTTATTATCGGCTCGAACTTTGCGGAGAACCACCCTATGGTTTCTGGGTGGGTCTGGGATGCAAAGGATAAAGGTGCCAAAATAATAGTAGTAGACCCTCGATATAGCCCTACTGCCTGGATGTCTGACATCTTTCTTGAAATCAAACCAGGCACGGATATCGCTTTAATCAATGGCATGATTCATTACATAATTAAAGAAAATCTTACAAACAAGGACTTCATAAGAAAGCGAACCAGTGGATTTGAGCAGATTGTAACTTCCATCGAGAAGTATACTCTTCCTCTTGCAGAAGACATAACAGGCATTCCCCAAGATAAGATTCGACAGGTGGCAAGGATTTATGCTAAAGCAAAGAGGGGAGCTATAATTTTTTGCATGGGGATTACCCAACATACCTGCGGCAGTGACAACGTTATAGCTCTGGCTAATCTTGCTTTAGTCTGTGGACAAGTGGGACGTGTAGGAACGGGAGTGTTCCCCTTAAGAGGACAGGACAATGTTCAAGGAGCGTGTGATATGGGAGCTCTCCCTGATTTTCTCCCTGGATATATAAGAGTCAATGATGAAGCCGGTAGAGCGGAGATTGCCCAAAAATGGGGATGGGAGAATTTGCCAAAAAGGCCTGGCCTAACTGTAGTGGAGATGATAAATGCTGCTGCAGAAGGAAGAATCAGGGGGATGTATATCATGGGTGAAAACCCTTTAGTTTCCGCCCCTAATACGCAACATGTTCAGGAAGCCCTGAAGAACCTTGATTTCTTAGTAGTTCAGGATATTTTTCTTAACGAAACTACAGAATTAGCAGATGTGATACTACCAGCTGCATGCTGGGCTGAAAAGGAAGGAACAGTCACTGCAACGGATCGATCAGTTCAGTGGCGTCCGAAGATAGTAGCCCCGCCGGGGGAAGCCAAAACAGACCTCGACATTATCTGTGAGATTGCAGAAAGGCTTGGCCTTGGATTCAATTGCCAGAATGCAGAGGAGGTACTTCGGGAAGTTAGTGACGTGATTCCATCCTACGCTGGCATCACTCCTGAGCAAGTTAAGGGAAGGATAGGTGGGATTACCTGGCCTTGCCCCTTCTTGGATAACCCTGGCACCTCTGTTCTCCACACTGAAAGCTTCGGGACTCCTGATAGTTTAGGTCATATGATTCCAGTAGAGTACCAGTTCCCTGCCGAGCAGCCTAATGACAAATACCCCTTAACTTTGACCACAGGGCGTGTGGCAATGGATTATAATACAGGAGCTATGACAAGAAAAGCCACCCCTCTTTTAAGGAGGGATCCAGGATTATTTGTAGAGATTAATCCTAAAGACGTGGAGAATCTAAATATTGAAAATGATGATGAAGTGGAAATTTCTACCAAGCGTGGGAAGATAAAGGCAAGGGCTGTTATTACTGAGACGATTATTCCTGGAGTCGTTTTTATTCCTTTCCATTTCCCAGGGGCAAACGTCCTCACTATCGATGCATTAGACCCCCAGGCGAAAATTCCCGAATTTAAAGTTTGTGCGTGTAAAATTAATAAAAAGTGAAGGAAATTTATATGAATCCTGACCGCTGCATCTATTGCCGGGCATGCGAGGTTGCCTGTGAGCGGGAGCACAAAGGACACTCTCTTACTTCGGTAATTTTGATTGAGGCAAGGTATCCCATTCCAATACGCTGTTTTCATTGTGAAAAAAGTCCATGTGTGAAGGTATGCCCCACGAACGCCTTAGTGAGAGTGGAAGAGGGAGCAGTGATTATTGAACTTGCAAAGTGCATCGGTTGTGGATTTTGTGCCATAGTCTGTCCATTTGGGGCTCTAGAGTTTGATATGGCGAGTAAGGTAATGATGAAGTGTGACCTTTGCATCCACCGCTTAAGAGAAGGGAGGGAACCTGCCTGTGTTACCACTTGCCCTACCAAGGCTTTGGTCTATGATGAGTTTAATTTTATAGCACAAAAGGTCAGGGAAAAGGCAGCAGCAACTCTCGTCCGTTCAACTAAAATGGGTGGGATTATA
>DUEX01000040.1 GCA_011170325.1 Dehalococcoidia bacterium
ACCACGGCGCCACAGAGGACTCAGAGTTTTCCCATATCTTCGTAATGGGAGCTGGAAGCCAGCTAACTCAGATGGAAGAGTAGTCCTGGGCTGCATACCGTCAAGAGGATTCTGTTGGTTAGGTGTTTTTGCAAGCCTGTTTCTTAGAGGAATCAGTGTGTTCCACCTTTTTGCCGCATGACTGGCAAATAGCATAGTCTATTTTTTTGCATTGGTCTCTACAAATCCGCTAGCTGGGAGAGCTTGGATATATGCCAAGATATGCTTAGTCGGCAAAGTCTAAGGATAGCTTGAAGCCTTATCATAATCTTGAAACCGTGTCCAAAATCTAAACAGCTATGGTAATGACTAAATCGTATCTGAAGTATGGTAAGTTGCAAATCTGCGACGCCCGATTGAAAGTATAGGTGTCAGAAGCAAAGCTGACAAGAGGTTCAGGAGCTATCTTCTAGTTTCCAGGAATTCGCCAGTGTCCTCATAGAAGTACCAGAAACCATCATATTCTGGGTTTATCGGGCAGGTTTTGGTCACACTCCACACTCCATTTTCCAGATACTCAGCAGCAAAAATCGGTTCAGCATCCTCATACAGAGGACAATTGTAGCCAACTCAGCCAGTTTGCTTCTTACGACAATCAGGAGTAAAGCTCTTCGCCAGCATTATTACCTCGTCAGCCGTGTAACCAGGCAAATCGGTAACCAAAACTGGCTTTTGGTCAGCCTGCATACTAGGTGGTGGAGCTGAAGCAGAGAGTGTTCCTTGAAAGATAAATCCGCCATCGAGCCCTATAGACGATTCTCCCTGTGAACCTGTACCAATAGCACAGAAGATTGCTCCTATGCAGAGCATAATAGCGGCGCAGCCAAGACAAGCACTGAGCCAACCTGTAGATAGCAGGAATATCTTTTTCTGTTTTGCTCTTTGTCCTTCCTGATAGGTTCTCCTAAACCTCTCAAGTAAAGGCTCTGTCAGCTGTGTTTCCCGATGTAGACCTCCGCCACAATTTCTGCAAAACTTGGATAGAGCTTCAACAATAGCACCACAGCGGGCACATCTATATTCGAACCTCTCGCCACAAGCTCCGCAGAACCGCTGTCCTATGGAGATTTGAGCACCACACCTAGGACATGGGAATGTTCCTTGCATATCCTTTCTCTCGTCTATTTATAACTATCAATAGTCTAAGCTTATTCTAATAACTTTTCAATATTCTAAATGAAACTCTGGCTGGCTTGCTTAATGGCAGAGTAAAACGGAGTAACCAACAACGATCGAGGCTAGGGTGGAGATTGCCAGATTAATCGGACTTATGTTAGACTTTGCTCATTGAGGTATTGGGGGCAGTAGTATATGTTTGAGTTAGGTCCGACTACTAGCTTCTATGTAGTTGTGCTGCTTTGGGCAGCTAGAACCATCATTCTAGCTTTTATTTGTGCCTTTGTAGCATGGCTTGGCATCAGGGTGCTAGACGTACTCACCCCACATATTCATCAACGAGATAGCATAGGGAAAAATCCACTTTCGGTCGGGTTGTTTACTGCCGGGTTTTTCATCTTGGTGGGTTTAGTCATACACGGAACCGTAACCGGACCTGTAATAATTGGTGCTGGACTTCTAGAAAGCTTGATCGATGCTAGGAGATTAGGATTGATAGCTATCAGCTTTGTGGTAAGCCTTCTTCTAGGGATAGCTCTATTTCGTATTATAGATAAACTGACGCCAAAGATACCTTTTGGCAGTATTAGAGAAAATCCTATTGCCGTGGGAACCTATGTGTTCGGCTATTTGGTCTTCTTCGGTCTAATAATGCACGCCGCTTTGACTACACCCCTATAAGGGGCCTCACGATGAGGCTGTTGCAAAGCATCCCTGTTTGTGTAGGCGTAATCCTAGTGACGATGATGCCTGCTTCCACCCTAGCTAATTCGTCCGAGAATCTCTATGAAGAGGATGGGCAGGTCTTTGATGACTGGGATGTGTGTCGAACTCGCTGTATTGGCCAGGACGGCTTCTTCCAAGTCCTTCCTGAAGCAAAGTTTCGCCCTGTCATTACCTTTGAGAGCTTGGGAGAAAATGCTGATAGGGCATATCAACTTGGTCAGGGATTTGCCAAAGATTACCAAGACCTCTCCCAACGTGCAGAGAAGATTTTTGCCTTTGCCCGTAACAAAATCAGATATACGCCAGATGGAGACCAATTTGGCTTTGAGGAGTTTGCCCAAAACGCCGATGAAGTGGCAACTGCTATTGAGCAGCAAGGCTTCGCTTATGGTGACTGTGAGGATTATGCCATTTTGCTTGCAGTCATGTACAAGGGGGCAAGTTGTCGCTCAGCTATAGTATTGGCACCAGATCATGCCTCAACACTGGTATATCTACCAGGATATAAGAGAGCCAATCGGAGTTTATGCCTTGATGATGAGTCTGGCTGGGTTTGGGCTGAGGCGACCGGAAGAAACAACGCTTTGGGGTGGATGCCAGAGCGCTATATGGGAGTTCAGCTAGTAGCCTGCGAAGTTACTGACGAGGCCCTAACTACACCGCAACCGCCTGCCAAGTCTCCCGCCACTGTGATACAGAAGGGCGGCGCTGCTGGAGTTAACATATCACCGTTTTTCAGCGTAATCGCCTTGATGTGGCTGCTCTCCTTGTTTCGAAGGCGACGCTGAATAAAGCACTTTTGTTGGAGAATTGAGCAGCCGATTACAATAGTCCTCTCGATAGAGTGCCGTATACCGCCAAGAGACAAGATAGTAAAGCCCCAGCACGGGCTTGCCTGCCAGAGCGCTTTAGCTTTGGTCAAAGCCCTTGCCTATCTCACGAAGAAACTTCTCTATCTCCGGCGAGAGCCTTGGCTGTTCTTCCTTGACTCTATTGGTGCGAGCTTCGTAGTATTCCTCAAGTTGCTCTACCACTCGCTTGACCTGAGGCTCTTTCTCCATAGCTAGGCTCAACTGGGCGTATTGCCTTTCAGCCTTACCCTTAACCTGCTCAAGGTCAACGGGGAAGTGATACAAGGAGCAAAGCACCTCAAGTAGACGCAACTCCCCCGCATAGTCCTCCTCGAGTTGCGCATATTGAGGCAGATGCACTATAAGAGTCATGACCTCGATATTGTACTTGGGCGCCTCTTGTGATATGAGGATAACGATGGTTGTGGGTCCCTCATAGTCACTGCGCTGCACCTCTACCTGGCGCAGTTCCCCCTCTGCCTCACTACTAGCAATCCCGCTCACGATTAGAGGCTTCGTGTGCGGAACCGCATCGTACATGCCACCGACAAGGCAATATCTCTTTACACCAAGCCTTTGTAAAACTCTCAACACAGAATCGACGTAGACTTCGCCGAGCATATGCGGCTCCAAAAAGTGGAGGAAGACAAGGTCGCTAGCATCTGGTTGCCTTGCCCACTTGATAAAGGTATTCGGTACCGCTATCTCGCGCCGACCCTCTATGAGTCGAATAACTGGCCGATAACGTGTAAAATCAAAGAAATTCCCGGGTCTAATCAATCTTCCCAGTGGTTGGGCGTTGAATTGGCTCTCCAACCTAGCGATGGTAGAGCTTCCTACACCACCGACATCCACCCAAGGTCGCAGCACAGCAAAAGCGTGTGGGTCACGCAGGTCTGGCAATGGTTCATCAAGCTTAAAAGCTCCGATTCTCATACTTCCATGATAGCACTGAGATAGCCCAAGCACAAACCACGAGCAGAAGCTCACTATCTGTCACTGGTCAGCCATTTTTGTGACCTTGTTGCGACGACTCTCACCTCGCAGAAGAGTCCAAGCATCCAATATCTTCAGACGCGTCTGTAGGACACACTGAATCAAAAACTGAAAGCCAAAGATTTTGTTATTTCCACCAAAGTATTGACCAGAGCCTCCCTATCAGCATACCTCACATCCAAAATCCTCGGCGAAATCATACGAGTTCTTGACTGAAGATATTTGCACTCCTGTGACAGCGGTCTAGCGATTAGCCTGTTTCCTCCAAAAAAGATATGGTCCAAGGTGAAACCTCCAAATCTCTCCTCAATTCTATTGCCAACTCTTCTCAGAAAATCTTTCTTCTGCTCCTCAGTTCTCCTAGCGAATCTCCTTTCGCTTCTACCACCTTTCCTGTGCTCCTTATGTATAAACCCTGTACCAATTTTTGATTCCACCAGATTACCATCATCGAAAACTCCTATGGCATATGAACCCCATGTTACCAGCACAACACCTATGACATGTCTCCTCTCCAAGGCTTTACGTAGGACCGAAGTATCGAGTTTACCTGTGGAAATCTTGTTTTCACTAATCGGAAACGATGGCAAGACTACATGCTTGTTTCCATCTCCATTCCAAAATATGGTTACCCCGGTTCCATACTTTCTGACTCCTCGGATGACAGCTTCGGCATTAACCGCCACTTTGATTTCATCAACATATGTACTATATTTGGGGTCAAGCCACAGTCTATCTATATAGTCTGGGAAACAAGCAGGTTCGACATACACAGTTACAAAATCTCCAGCCGTGGCTTCGAGGGCAGACAGAAGCCGGTACAAGTCTCCCTTGGCGCAGAATTGGCTTCTCATAGTACATACGATTTGATTGTGTGACGAATATTATATGGTAACGTTGAGTACACGCAGGCAAACTACAAGAAGGAGCGTACCCTGTTACGCAAGACAAAGCCTGCTGCAAGACCGAAAACAAGACCGCCAAGATGACCCTGCCAAGCTACATGTGGGAAAAGTGATAATATGAGGAAGCCTCCAATTATTGCTACCCAGAGAGGAAGGGGAGCTGGTATAGGAAACACAAAGACTCGTAATCTCGGTGTTAGCACTGTAAGCACCCCTCCTAAGGCGAAAACTGCGCCTGAAGCACCGATAACTATGGAAAAAGGTGATGCTAGAAGCAGATAAAAGATATTGCCCAGTATCCCTCCAAAGAAATATATAACTAAGAAGTTACCAACCCCAATTAGTCTGGTCAAGTAACTGCCGAAAAAGTAAAGAGTCATCATATTAGCCAACAGATGCCATATGCTACCATGCACGAAAAGGTTGGTCACGATTGTCCATGGCCTCTCCAAGAGACCTACCGCTTGCAATCCGAGAAGCAATATGAGCTGGTTGCTTACGATAGTTGCTATAAATACCGAAAAGCATACAATCATTATGGCCCAGATAGGAGTTAGGCTATAACCTCGATAGCTACTGTAACTCATTATTTCCTGTACCGCTCCGGTAAGTCTTCAATAATTTTCCTACTATAATAACTCTATTGCGGCTCTTCGGCAAGGCAGCCTATCAAGTCTTCTTGTACCCTGGAGGCTTTTTAAGGTAACAACCGCTATGAAGTGTAGCCAACCAGGGCTACTCTTGCTTTCAAAATAGTTCTTATTAGGTTATAATTAAAGACCGTGTCAGGCTTACTTAAATATATAGAGCAACGGCCACGTGAAACCAGAGGAAATGGCCAAATTTGCAAGAAGGAGGAAGAGAAATGAAAAGGACTCGTATTTGTGAGCTTCTCGGCATAGAATACCCCATCATCCAGGCACCGATGAACTGGCTCTGCGGTGCTGAGCTGGTAGCAGCAGTCTCCAACGCTGGCGCTCTAGGGACACTCGGCCCTAATGCTGGAGCAAAGACCATTACCACAGATGTCGTGGAGACCGGAGAGCGGCTGCGCTCCCAGATTAGGAAGGTGAAGAGCCTCACTAATAAGCCCTTTGCGGTCAACGTGACCGTTGGTTCTGAAAGCAATTTCAGCGACAGGGAGTTCAGCAAGCAGTCCGTTGGGGTGATACTGGAGGAGGGTGTCCCTGCGGTTTGCGTCTCAGTCGGGGGTCCGCAGGTATATACCAAGGTCTTGAAGGAGGCCGGGATAAAGGTGCTCCACGCTGTGTCCAACGCCAGGTACGCGAGAAGAGCAGAAGAGGAGGGGGTAGACGCAGTTATAGCCGAGGGGTTTGAGGCAGGAGGGTACAAAGGCTTTGACGAACTGCCCACCATGGTCCTGATCCCCCTCGTGGCAGATGCGGTGAAGATACCCATAGTGGCGGGGGGAGGGATTGTCGATGCCAGGAGTGTGGCAGCTGCCCTGGTCCTGGGCGCGGATGCCGTCTACATGGGCACTCGCTTTTTCGCCACCAAGGAGAGCGATGCCCACCCCAAGGCGAAAGAACTGATAGTACAGGCTAAGGACACCGATACCGTGAGCGTGCGCAAGCAACATATGATGCTGCGGGCACTCAAGAACGACTACACCACAAAGGCCCTTGAGATATTGGCCAGGCCCAACGCCATGGAGGAACTGGCCAAATTCGACGCCGAACACTCAATCATGAAAGGTACCTTCTTGGGTGACGTGCAGGGCTCGATGGTCCCCTCCGGAGCCGGCGCCGGTCTGATTAGCGACATCCCATCCGCCGCCGAGGTTATCCAGAATATCGTGAAGGTGATGGACACGGTACTGGAGAGGTTAAAGTAACATCTTGTTCAAAGCACCATATCCTGTAATACTGCCTTTACTAAACAATACGATGGCAGGAACAATAGCTGGTTTAAATTCTCTCCTATTTACTACCCTGACTTGATATGCTTAGCAACAATATCCACAGCTTCAAATAAATCGGGTGTGGGCAAGAAGTAGGCAGTCCTAATTCTGGTATATTCATACTTTGGCTCAGGGAAGATCTCAATACTGCCCTTAAGAGCATTAAGGTCAGCTTGCAAGAGTTTGTCTTTCAGACGGTAATCGAAGTTAAGCTTTCGCGCTAGGAAATCATCTCCCCTCCATTCAATATCAGTCACCTTGCCCCAGAAAGCTGAGCTCCTCTTTCTTGTCATCCTGGTTTTCCTCTTGTTCTCCCTCCCTGTCAAGCTGACGCTCCCCACCAGAAAGTCGAGGTAGTAGTGGACTCCATACTGGGTGGCCACGCCTATAACATTTACTGAGTCTATATTTCTGTCTGCCAGTTTGATAGCCCCTACAGACTTCCGCTCCCAGGAGGTTTTCCCCCCCACTTTATCCTGGCTTGCGCCTTTTTCTAGCACAGACGCTTTTATCCCTATTCCCTGAAGATGCTGGCAGAGCTCCTCCACCTTCTTTCGACCACCTTTCTTTCGGCTGCGGAAAGCCAGAGGTAATCCTACAGCTGCTAAGATCGCAACTACAATAGGTAAGATATCATCCCATTCCATCCAAGTCTCCTCATTGCCGATTCTTCATTAGATTGGAAATTATAATACCTCAGGAGATTGCTGTACACAATAGTCATAAGGTAGTGACCTAAGGCTAACTGGGCAAAGTTATTTTATACCACGTGGCTATTCCGAAGGTCCGTTGGTTCAAATCCAACCCGCTGCCAAAAATGTAGAAGGCAACGCCCAGAAAAGCTTGCCTTTTTGTTCATGCAGATAGGTGGAAATTGACCTTTGGAGTCGCTATGTTGGTAATGTTGATGCCAGTATGCTACTATACTGCAGGGTCTAAGTTGTTACATCGCCGATTTCGACCTCAGAAAGGAGGAATAATTGTGGCAAAACCGATCCTTGGACTGCAAGAACCCGGGTTCAAATTCGTCAACCCACAACCATTAATGGTTACAGGGAATGATATCGACATGTTTTGCAATGCTAGTGGGATGAGGGAGGATATTTTCCTGAGTGACGAGAGCGCGAAGGCTATGGGCATGAAAGCCAGGGTAGCGCCTGGACCGCTTCACCTGGCATTAATGCTAGGCTGTCTTGTAAAAGAAGACCTCCTTGTTGATTGTGTATATTTGGGAACGGACAAAATGAAGGTGCTTCACCCGCTCTACCCAGGTGATAGCATTAGAGCAGAGCTCGAAATGCGCAGCACCAAGCCGACTTCAAAAGGAGACATGATTATCTTCAACTATTCTTGGGCCCTGAAGAATCAAAATGATGAGACTACAGCTCAAGGTGAAAACACTTGCGCGGTGATGAAAACGGCGAGAACAGTTCACGGTTTTCAATCTCGAGGAATGTAAGCCAAGTTATTGCTCACCTTAATACTTAGTAGCCCCACTTTGTGCGCGGTGGTTGTCCTTCTGTGACCTGGGAGGGAGACACTAGAAAATCTATTGACATAGGTGTTGAAGGGCAACTCCGGTCTGGAAATGAATTCGGCTACACAAGGGTTGGGCTTTTGTACCTATGAATCGGATAAACCGGAAAGCAGCAAGCCTAAATAACGAGCGAAAGGAGCCAGCGATGGAAGCGATGAATAGATTGTCCTCTCATTTGAAGACCAGATTAGTTGATTTAAGGAAAGCGAAGGAGGAGGGGCGTAAAATCATTGGATATACCCCAGGGGGATATTTACCTGAGGAGCTAGTACTGGCTTCTGGAGCAATACCAATATGCCTCATTCGGGGTGGAGACCACTCTGTAGTGGAACTTGCCGGTGCATATATTTGCCGCTGGATAGATACATTTTGCCGGGCTCAGATTGGCTACGGGGTATCGGGTGAAGACCCCTACTATAATATTGTAGACCTTCTGGTAATCCCTATAACTGACAACCACATTCGAGCTATATCAGACGTCTTAGATTACAATACAAATATTGAGATATTCCCTTTCGGTGTACCCCACATGAAGGAGAAGACCACCCTTGATTATTACCTTCACGGGATAACCAGGCTTAAGGCGAAACTTGAAGAACTGACTGGAACTGAGATTACCGAGACCAAGCTCAAAGAAGCAATCCACTTATGTAACAGAGAAAGAGAGCTTCTGAGAAAGATAAGCCTGATGCGGAAATCTCGGCCAGCACCTGTAAGCAGCAAAGATTTCGTAGCTCTTAACCACGCTTCCTTACTCGCTGATAAAGAAGTCATGGTAGAAATCCTTGAGTCGCTTTACAATGAACTGCATGAGAAAGCAATCGCATCCGGCGAAGGTCCCAGAGTTCTGTTAACCGGCTCAACCCTCGCTCTAGGAGATAGTAAGATCCTCGACATGATAGAGGAAGCCGGTGGGGTCGTCGTCATGGAGGAGTTTGCCGAAGGGATAAGACCCTACTGGGAAAACGTAAAAACCAATGGTGATCTGATGGAGGCTCTAGCCGATTGTTATTTCATGCGGAGAGTGCCTCCGGCCTGGTTCAGACCAGGCAAAGAGAGACGTGATTTCCTTATTGAACTAGCCAAAGAATTCAATGTAGCCGGCATCATTTGGTACCAGTTAATGTACCGTGAGTCATATAAGACGGAATCATACTATTTCCCCAGCATACTAAAGAGACAGGCTGGTTTACCTATGCTTACCGTAGAGTCAGATTACGACCCATCCGAGATAGGACCACTGCGGACACGCGTTGAAACCTTTATTGAGACTATAAGGAGGTAAGACATGGCTAACTACTACGATGAACTACTTAAGCTTTGTGGCTTTGAAGATGACGAGATAAAGAAGGAAAAACCGAGGATTGACAAAGCATTCCAGAAACTGGGAATAGGGCCTGAGGATATGGAGACGGCCAAGAATTGGGTTAGGCAGAATCATGATGTGGAACTTTTGGGGGTGAGGAAGTTACTCGGGGCATGGCTTAAGGAGCTTATTGACTTGGTTCTGGCCAGGGATGAAGGCAAAAAGGTGGTTTACTATGGCTTCCCAAGTATTGCTGGGCCGGGTATGGCGATTAAAGTGGCCGCTCCAGAGACATTATATTGCGCATGCCCTGATGTAGTGCTATGTCA
>DUEX01000041.1 GCA_011170325.1 Dehalococcoidia bacterium
ACAATACCTTGAAGAGCCTTAGAACCGAAAGGCACCCATACTGCTTGCCCAACATCAACGGTTAGTCGGGGTGGTATAGAATAACAAAAACTACGGCGGTGAGCAATGGGTGAATTGACCGCCACCTCGGCATATTTCATTCGGCATCTTCAGCTTCCTCAGCTTCCTCAGCTTCTTCGGCTTCTTCAGCTTCCTCAACGGCAGCTTTTTCCACCACCTTCTCCCGCCTCTCTTTAAGCCGAGCTTCTTTAGCACTAAGTCGGCGCATATAATAAAGCTTAGCGCGGCGAACTTTACCATGCCGCGCTATCTCAACTCTATCTAATAGCGGGGAGGCAAAAGGGAAAGTGTGTTCCACGCCAACTCCGTGAGTAACCCGCCTAACGGTAAAACTGCCACCACCAGCCCCCCTCTTGACCCTGATTACCAGCCCGGGAAAACTTTGAAGTCGCTCCCTGCTAGCCTCCTTAACTTTAAAGCTAACCCTCACCATATCACCAGGGCTAATTTGAGATATATTAGGATTTGCTTTAACTTGACCTAAAGGGTTAATCTCCATATTCAATCACACCCGTTCTATTATTTGATTTCATGAAGCTTCACTTCACTTACCAATTTCTTATCCTCTTTAGAAAGCATGGTTCTTTCTAAGAGGTCAGGACGTCGCTTTGCAGTCCGCAGTAGGCTCTGTTGACGCTGCCAGCGAGCAATCCGACCATGGTTTCCAGAAAGTAAAACTGGTGGCACTGCCCAACCACGGTATGCCTCCGGCCGAGTATACTGAGGATATTCTAAAAGTCCCTCAGTATGTGAATCCTCCACCAGCGATGCTTCTGAGCCAACTACTCCAGGCAACAATCTGACTATACAATCCACCACTACCATAGCTGCTACTTCTCCACCGCTAAGCAAGTAGTCACCAATACTAATCTCATCATTGGCTAAGTGCTCCGCCACTCTTTCATCAACACCTTCATAGTGACCGCAGATAAGGATAAGCTGTTGGTAATCAATCATCTGCCGAGCAATTTTTTGATTGAAAAGCCGACCCTGGGGGCTGAGTAAGACGGTCTGCACTGATGGGGAACCAAGCTCTTTCTTGACAGCTTCCACAGCTTCGAAAATCGGCTCTGGTTTGAGTACCATGCCAGCCCCACCTCCATAAGGATAATCATCCACGACATGGTGTTTATCATGAGTATAAGCACGGACATCATGAAGCCTGATATCAACTAAATGACGCTCCCTGGCTCGCCCAATAATGCTATAATTAAATAAACTATCAAACATCTGAGGAAATAAAGTCAAAATATCAATGCGCATTCAACTACCTCCACCATGAACACCTTCCGATGCCTTGCCAGCAAGAATCTCCAAGGCATGGGGCAAGACAGGTAAAATAACCTCGAGGCATTCCCTTACCCCCTTAGGGCTACCTGGGAGATTAACAATCAGACACTTGCCTCGACTGCCAGCTACAGCCCGACTGAGTACCGCCTCAGGCGTCCTCCTCATTGTCTCCATCCTCATAGATTCAGTTAAGCCAGGAATGACCCTGTCAACTACTGCTAAAGTTGCCTCCGGTGTGACATCTCTAGAAGATAATCCAGTCCCACCGCTAGTAATGATAAGGTCGAGCCCACTTTCATCTACCCATTCTTTGAGTTTAGCCGAGATAACCTCCTTGTCGTCAGGCACAACCTCATATTTCACTATGTGCGATGGAAGTCGAGCGATACACTCTCGAGCAATCTGCCCACTCTCATCATGACGCTGACCACGCCAACCCTTATCACTAACAGTAAGTATCCCGGCAGCTAACATCCGTCTATTTTACCATACTAAAGACAAAGCTCAAAACCGCAGAAACTAACTAAACTTTAGTACTACCCCGATTGAGCCATTATCAATCATGGGAAGACAAGATATTGGGGTCAAAACAACTAGAGATACTATTTGTTGAGAAGCTGGAATTTTTTGTTATCAGGTTAGCAAAAATTTTTGCAAAAATTTCCGAAATTTTATGTAAAAGGTATTGACAAAAGGGATAAAATGTGTTCTATAATGGTAAGTAGTGGGGAAAAGTGGTAAAAAGAGGAAAGCGCCATGGTAATCGATTGCAGCCAAAACCGAGTAACAAACCACGAGCTCTTCTGCTTGCTCAAGGATAAACTTCACGACATGATAGGGCTACAGGTGGAAGAAGATGATCATTTCCTTATGTTGAAAGACAAAGACAAGGTAATAGCAAGATGGAGTGCTACAGGAGTGACGGTCGAGGAAATCCAAGATACTGCTAATTCGTATATTGTAAATAACTACATCGACCTTAAACTGAAGCTACTACTTTTTTGGGGACGGCATCCTCAGGCAAAGTTTAACCTCGACTGCATTGCTAGCGCCCTAGACACTACAAAGACTAGCTTAAGAGACACGATCAGAGTTCTAGTTGAAGAAGGCACACTTAAAGAGCAACTCAATGGCACTGGTATCACTAACTACTCACTAAATAATAACCAGCAGGCACAGGAATACATCAAGGAACTGGCTAGGCTGGATTGGAACGAAATTAAAATTTTGAAAAACCAATTACAAGAAGAGGCTATACCGGTCTAACTGCTAGCTCAAGGTAGATATGTTCCTCGGCGAATATGAATACAGAGTTGATGACAAAGGTAGATTGCCTTTGCCACCTAAGTTCAGACAAGAATTTAGGGATGGGATAATACTGACCAGAGGGGCAGAAACATGTATTGTTGTCTACCCAATAGCCGAGTGGCAAAAACTAGCTGATACCTTAGCCGCTCGAACTGTGACGCCGAGTAAACTAAGGAGGTTAAATCGAGTTATTTTTGGTGCAGCTTTCAGCCTGACACTCGATGGGCAAGGAAGAATAGCCCTGCCATCTCCTTTACGCCGATATGCTGAAATTGGTGATGTTGCTACTATAGTTGGCGCCAATAATTGCATTGAATTGTGGGACTCCGCCTTGTGGAACTCGGAGAAAGCCTCGGCTGAAGAGCAAGCGTGGCAAATTATAGAAAGCCTTGAGGGCCAGCCATGAGCTTAACCATGACTTTACCGATTCATATACCGGTTCTTCTTAAAGAAGCCGTGGAAGCGCTACAAGTCGAGCCAGGAAAACGCTATGTCGACTGTACTTTAGGCTCAGGTGGGCATACCATGGCTATCCTAGAGAAAAGCCTCCCTGGCGGGCAACTTCTAGGCATTGATACTGACCCCGAAGCCATCAGGATAGCTAAAAGCAGATTAGCGGACTACGCTGAGTCAACTATCCTAGTGAATGATAATTTTGCTAACCTCGAGACTATCTGCGAAGAAAATGATTTCTTACCTGTGCATGGAATTATTCTTGACCTAGGCATTTCCTCCCTTCAACTCGACACTACTGAGCGCGGCTTTAGCTTCCAGCACGATGCTCCATTGGATATGCGTTTTAGTCCAGCTCAAGAATTCACTGCGGCTGATATGGTTAATGTTCTCTTTGAGGATAAACTAGCTCAACTCATCCGAGATTACGGTGAAGAGCGTTACAGCCGACAGATAGCCAAGCGCATTGTTGAAAAGCGCCCAATAAATACTACTCTCGAGCTAGCCCATATAGTAGAACAGGTTATCGGCAGCCGACGAGGTAAAATCCACCCAGCTACTAGAACTTTTTTGGCACTGCGTATTGCTGTCAATCGCGAACTGAAGAATCTAGACATAGCCCTAACGCAAACCATTAATTGCCTCAACCGTCAAGGTAGGCTGGTGGTTATCAGCTATCACTCCCTAGAAGACCGCTTAGTTAAACAATTCATGAAACGGGAAACCAAGGGATGCATTTGCCCTCCTGGAACTCCAGTCTGTCGCTGTGGGCATATGCCCAGTCTGAAATTGATATCAAAAAAGGTAATCCCGCCATCGCTGGACGAAATAGAATCTAATCCCCGTAGCCGCAGTGCTAAGCTCAGGGTGGCTGAACGCCTTTAACAACCAGCTCAAAACTCCGGGAGGAAAAACAGAGTTTAAATTAAATAAAACCAAAGGAGGTAAGAATGATGACGAAGAGGATTATTTCAGCTATAGATGTCGGCACAACCAAGATATGTACCAACGTTGCCAATTTAGATTCAGGAGGTGGCATCCAAGTCTTGGGAGTGGGTATTGTGCCATCACACGGTCTACACAAAGGCATGGTAGTTAATGTAGACGAAGCCAAGGAGTCCATTGCTGAGTCGGTAAGACGGGCCGAGCAAGCTAGCGGCTTACGAGTGGAATCTGCCTATGTAGGTGTCACTGGCAGACACATAAGCTCGCTCAACAGCCATGGGGTAGTAGCTATACCACGTAACGACCGCTTGGTTCGACCTGAAGACCTCAAGCGAGTCCTGTCTTCTGCCCAACATATTAATATGCCCGATGACAGAAACATACTCCATGCTATCCCACGCCACTACGCCTTAGACAACCAAGAAAGAGTTAAAAACCCGGTAGGCATGCATGGCTTCAGATTAGATGTAGAAACCCACATTATCACCGCTGCCATAGCTTCAATACAGAACTTGGTCAAATGCATTCGTAGCGTTGGTGTTGAGATCGAAGATCTGATTCTGGAACCTCTGGCTAGCGGCGAAGCTGTACTGACACCAGAGGAAAAGGAGTTAGGAATCATCCTAGCCGACATCGGTGGTGGTACTACCGACATAGCTGTGTTTAAAGATGGCAGTATCTACCATACTGCGATTATTCCAGTGGCCGGCTATCAGGTTACCAGTGATATCTCTATCGGCTTAGGTTTACCCTTTGAGATCGCTGAAGCCATGAAGAAGAAGTATGGAAACGTTTATCCAGACATGCTCACTAAAAGCGGAGAGACTACCCTCAGTGTTGAAGACGGCCATAGTGTTTCCTGCCATGACTTGTGTAATATCATTAAAGTCCGCATGGAGGAACTGCTGAGGCTTATTCTCCTAGAAATGCCCGATTCTAATTATGCCTCGCTAGCTCCAGCTGGCTTGGTGCTTACTGGAGGTAGTTCCAAACTGTCTGGCCTTGAAGCCCTGGCCCGGTCAGCAATCCGCACTTCAACCAGGATTGGTGAACCTATGGGTGTTTATGGTATCACCGATATTCTCCACGACCCGGCTCATTCTACTGGAGTTGGGCTTCTTCTCTGGGGAACCAGAAATCAGGGCAAGCCAGCCTGGGAAACTAGGAAGAAAAGCGGTGCCTTCGGCAATTTTGTCAATTTAATCAAAAAGTTCTTCGGAGTCTGAAGTAACCCGAACCGAACACAGATAAGGAGGCGATAAAAATGGCAAAGTCAACATTCTCAACAGCACCAGCCCGAATTAAGGCTATAGGTATCGGCGGTGGTGGTTCTAACGCTATCACACGGATGGTTCGCGAAGGCATTAAAGGAGTAGAATTCGTGGCTATGAACACGGATGCTCAAGCTCTGGCACTGGCTGAAGCCCCTATACGCATTCAACTGGGTGAAAAGCTAACCCGAGGCTTGGGCGCTGGTGGTGACCACCAACTTGGTGCTCAAGCAGCCGATGAGAGCAGACAGGCAATTCAGGAGCTGGTTTCCGGCGTTGATATGGTCTTCGTCACCGCTGGAATGGGTGGTGGGACTGGCACTGGCGGTATCCCAATTGTTGCCGAGATAGCTAGGCAATGTGGTGCCCTCACCATTGGCATCGTAACCAAGCCTTTTGGCTTTGAAGGCACCCGCCGTGCTACAGTAGCTGAAGAAGGCATACTCCAGCTTTGTGACAAGGTAGATACTTTGGTTATCATTCCCAATGACCGCATTCTTGAGCTTTGTGATGCTAAAACTACCGTAGATAATGCCTTCAGATTAGCTGATGATGTACTCCGGTTAGGCGTTCAAGCTATCGCTGAAGTTGTTACTGTCCCGGGATTGATCAACCTCGACTTTGCCGATATTAGGTCAATAATGAAAGATGCCGGACCAGCCTGGATGTCAGTAGGTCGAGGTAATGGCCAGAACCGAGCCGTTGATGCGGCCAAGGCTGCCCTCGCTAGCCCAATGCTCGATATCTCTATAAGTGGGGCCAAGGGAGTACTGTTCAACGTTAGCGGTGGCAGCAGCCTCACCCTTTTCGAGTGCAACGAAGCTGCTGAAGTCATCGCTCAGGCAGTTGACCCTGAAGCCAATATCATTTTTGGAGTCGTTTTCAATCCACAAATGGATGATGAAGTCCAAATTACAATCATTTCCACAGGTTTTACTGCCCGTTATGGAGCAGGAGTACCTACTGAAGCTGAGTTGCGACGCCTATTACGAGGCGTTGCTGAAGATAGCCTCGATGTCCCATCCTTCCTACGTCGCGCATCCCACTATCCCTCTACACAATCGGCAACCCCCTCTTCAAATGAGGCCAAAGCGCCTCACTAACATATCTCCATCCCACCCCCACCTCCAAACAGAGCGGCAAATAAAATTGCCGCTCTGTTTTATTCCATATTCACCGTGCTCTCATATCGAAGTAGACAGACCTTCAGACCTGTCTCCACAACTACAACCCCGAAACAAGAGAGATACATAATCAAGCTACCGAACAAGTATATCCCCTTGACAACATCTATATATTGACCTAAAATGTATAAAGACCACATATTATGGTGTGCTCTGATGAAATGTCCTTATTGTGGTGACGCTGAATCGAAAGTAATTGATTCCCGAGGTGTAGGCGATGGGATTAGACGACGTCGTCACTGCCTTGGGTGTGGGGCTCGTTTTACCACCTACGAACGTCTGCAACCTAGAAACCTTTTCGTAATTAAGAAAGATAGTAGACGCGAAGAGTTCAATCGAGACAAACTGCTGTCTGGTATTCGTAAGGCTTGTGAAAAGCGCCCGCTGCCAACTGGCACTATCGATAAGCTTGTAGATAATATCGAAACCGAGCTTTATCGCTTAGGTAAAGCTGAGATTCCTAGTTCTGTCATTGGTGACATGGTGATGGAAAGGTTAGAGGAGCTAGACCACATAGCCTACATCCGCTTTGCTAGTGTCTATCGTGAATTTACCGATATTAGTGCACTAAAACAGGCAGTAGACACTTTAGTAGACACTAAGGCTGAAGCACCACCAGCTGGTCAACTACCCCTCCTATCCCAAGAGGAACTAACCACCTTAGGTCAACGTCGGCGGAGGCAGAAATAAGTGACTACTCACCAAGGTAAAAGCCGAGTCCAGTCTACTAACCACAACCGTATAGCCCAAGCTATTTTTGCTGCCGCTGAGTCTATGGGCATAACTGACAGAAAACTACTGGAGGAACTCACCAGCCAAGTAATTCGGAGGCTGGAGCTAAAACCAGCCCTTCCAGGAATGGAACATCTTGTCCCGTCACGAGTCAAGCAGCCGCCATCTTCTTCTCAAATCGAAGCTGCGGTTAAGGAGATCTTAGCTGAGAAGACTAAGATAGCCGAACCACCCAAGCTCCAGGTAAAGCCAAAGGCTAGGCACGGAGTAGAGTTCACTGAAAATGCCCTCAGAGTCTTGGAAAAAAGATACCTAAAAAAGGATAGTCTGGGAGAGGTCATCGAGACGCCAGAGGAGATGCTCCGTCGTGTAGCTAAGCATATCGCTTCAGCCGAACTCATTTACGACCCAAAAGCAGATATTGACCTGTGGCAAGAAAAGTTCTACCAGCTTATGGCAAACTTGGATTTTCTGCCCAATTCCCCAACCCTAATGAATGCTGGACGAGAGCTAGGACAGCTGTCAGCTTGTTTCGTTATCCCTATTGATGATTCTATGGAATCCATCTTTGATGCTGTGAAACATACAGCTCTGATTCATAAGAGTGGCGGTGGGACCGGTTTCTCATTTTCTCGTCTCAGACCTGAGAAAGATAGGGTTGGTTCCACCGGCGGTGTTGCCAGCGGCCCGGTATCTTTTATGCGAGCTTTTGACACCGCCACCGATGTCATCAAACAAGGTGGAATGCGACGGGGTGCCAATATGGCTATCCTTAATGTCGACCATCCTGATATCCTAGAATTCATAACAGCTAAAGATGACCCAGAGGCTCTAACCAACTTCAATCTCTCTGTAGCTGTAACTACAGAATTTATGACTGCTGTAGAAAAGAAGGCAGACTGCAACCTAGTAAATCCACGGACTAAAGAAGTAGTTGGCAAACTCAACGCCAAGGAAGTCTTCGATAGAATCATAGATATGGCCTGGCGCACTGGTGATCCTGGCATCGTCTTCATTGACCATATAAATCAGCACAATCCCACTCCCAACTTAGGCAAGATAGAGAGCACTAATCCATGTGGTGAGCAACCTCTGCTTCCCTTTGAATCCTGCAATCTAGGCTCGATTAACCTGTCCAAAATGGTCACATATAAAGATGATCAACCTCAAATTGACTATGCCAACTTAGCTGAAACCGTTAGATTAGGTATCCGCTTCCTTGATAATGTCATCGATGTCAATCAATTCCCGCTGCCTCAAATAGACAAAATGACTAAGGCCTCTAGAAAGATAGGGCTTGGTGTTATGGGATTTGCTGATATGTTAATCATGCTCAGTATCCCTTATGATTGCGATAGGGCACTAGAGGTAGCTGAAGACATTATGCGCTTCATATCTGAAGAGGCAACCAAAGAATCCGTAAGACTAGGAGAGGAGCGAGGCTTATTTCCTGCTTTCAAAGGAAGCATCTATGATGCAACCAATGGATTAAGACTAAGAAATGCCTCACGAACTACTATCGCCCCTACTGGAACATTAAGTATAATTGCTGGCAGCTCTAGTGGAATCGAGCCTCTGTTTGCTCTAAGTTATGTGCGACATATCCTAGATGGTGAAGAGTTGATAGAAGTCAATCCCTACTTTAAGAAAATAGCTAACAAAGAGGGGGTTTACTCGCCGGAACTTATGAAACAACTGGCTGAAGGGGAAAAGCTTCGGGATTTTGAGAACATACCCGACTGGGTAAAAAATGTCTTCGTTACGGCTCATGATATAGCTCCAGAGTGGCATGTAAAAATGCAGGCAGCTTTCCAGAAATTCACCGATAGTGCTGTCTCCAAGACAGTTAACCTCCCTTATGACGCCATGCCAGAGGATATAGCTGAAGTTTATATGCTTGCCTACAAAATGGGGTTAAAAGGGATAACCATCTACCGAGACCGAAGCCGTGAAAGCCAGGTCCTGACCACTAGCCATCCTGAAGAGATATCTGAAGCTAAACTCACCCCAAGGCAACGGCCTAAAGTCACCAAAGGGATTACCGAGCGAGTAACTACTGGCTGCTGGTATATCTATGTAACGGTAAACTTTGATGAGCAGGGAATCTGCGAAGTTTTCTCCAGCTTAGGAAAAGCCGGTGGCTGTGCCTCAGCACAACTAGAAGCTACCAGCCGGCTTATTTCATTAGCTCTAAGGTCAGGTATCGACATAGCCTCTGTTACCAAACAACTGCGCGCCATTCGCTGTCCATCTGTTTCCTGGGAGAAAGGTCACGCTGTCCTTTCCTGTGCTGATGCTATCGCTAGCGTACTAGAAAAATACATCAAGGATAAAGATGATGCTACCCCCAAAGACCTTGGAGTAGCTAAGAATTGGGCAGGGCAATGCCCTGAGTGTGGTAACATCCTGATTTACCAAGAAGGCTGCCACATTTGCCCTAGTTGTGGCTATACTAAGTGCGGATAAACAACAAAAGCATCCGCTGGAGGGAGGAGGCATTGGATAATCCGGGAAATAGCTACTCTCAAGCTCTCAAACAAATAGCCAAGACCGCTAACTCAGCCCTACCTTTAAGGAAAGCTCTTAATACTGTAGCTAAAAACACGGCTAAGGCAATAAAAGCCGCCGGATGCTCCATAATGCTCCTTAATCCTCAAAAGGCACACCTAGACATTATAGCTGCTCACGGCCTCAGCGATTTATATTTACGAAAGGGGGCACTGAATGTCCATAAGAGCCTTCCTGAGATTATGCAAGGAAAGGCAGTAGCTATCGTCGATGTTTCACAAGATAAAAGAGCCCAATATCCAGAAGCAGCCGAGATGGAAGGGATATGTTCCATACTAGGTGCTCCTTTACTGCAGAAAGGAGAGGTTGTTGGAGAAATTCGAATTTACAGCCATGAGCCGAAACACTTCTCACAGGCAGATAAGGATTTCCTATCCACTGTGGCTAATATAGTCGCCATTGCCTTGGAAAAAAGTGAGCTCTATCGAGTGTTGAAAGCAGACCATGAAGAATCGGTGACCAAACGTAGAAAACTGACCGAGACACCTAAATTACCTTCCTCATCACTAAGGCCATCTAGCTTCAGCCATACTAGCGAAGAAGAATTCGCCAAATTACTCGATTTCTACCGCATCGAATGGCTCTACGAGCCCCGCTCTTTCCCCCTGACCTGGCAAGACAACAAAGTGACAGAGATGTTTACTCCCGATTTTTACCTGCCAGAGCTAGACCTTTACATCGAACTTACCACCCTCAAACAGAGCTTGATTACACAAAAGAATCGGAAGTTACGCCGTCTTAAAGGACTTTATCCTGAAGTCAATATCAAGCTTCTTAATAAAAGCGATTATCTCAGATTACTAGCCAAATATGGCTACGGACCTCTGGGTGAAACAAAGGTAGAAGGGGTAAACCAGGTTTTATTTAGCCATACTCAAATTCAGCGGCGGACCAGAGCTTTAGCCAAACGTATTTCCTATAACTATCGAGGCCATCAGTTAGTCCTAATTGGCATCTTGAAGGGTGTCGTCTGTTTTATGTCTGACCTAATGCAACACATTTCCCTGCCACTTACTGTGGACTTTATGGCAATTTCCTATTACGGCAGTAATACTGAGCCAGCAGTAAAGATAACTAAAGACCTCGATACCAGCATAGCCGGGCTTGATGTATTAATGGTCGAGGACATTGTTGACACCGGGATGACTCTAAACTACGTCCTTAATCACCTGTCATCGCACAGTCCAGCCAGCTTACGCGTTTGCACTCTGCTGGATAAACGAGTCCGCCGCCTTATCGATGTCCCGCTTGATTACATAGGTTTCGAGATTCCGGACGAATTCGTAGTCGGCTATGGATTAGACTACCGTGGGGAATATAGAAACCTGTCATTTATCGGTGCACTCAATCCAGAACTGATTGAAAAAGGACGCAGAGAATAAAAAAACGCCCCAAGTAACCTCGCTTTTTCCCGGTTCCTCTTCCTGCCTCACACTTTTCGGCCTTCGCCTACCTTGTGCTCGGCTCCTCTGCCTCCCCGGTCCTAGTTTGATTACTTGGGACTTTAATAATATAACACATTGTCTGCGTTTTGTCAAGCCCCCGAATCTAGTATTTTAATTAAAGTTCAAGAAGCCTAAATACCAGCCAAGCAGGCTGTTCCCCCAGAATAATGTCGCCATAGCAGCTAAAGACAGGAAAGGCCCAAAGGCGATAGCCTCCTTCCGTCTCTTCAACTTGAGCAATAGCAAGATTCCAGCTATTAAACCACCGCTGATTATCGCCAAAAATATGGCGACAAAAACCAAAGGAAAGCCAGTGACCAAACCAACCAATCCTGCCAGTTTAACATCTCCCCAACCCATGCCGCCTCGATAAACGAGCGCCGGGATAAGCAGCAGCCCTAAACCAATGCCACCACCAATAGCGGCATTCTTAATCCCCGGCTCAGCCACCACTGCCATAATCAAAGCAATAACCATCCCGGGATAGACTATTCTGTTGGGCAGAATGCCATGCTCCAAATCAATGACCAGGAGGACAAGGAACAAACAACAATAAAAGGCGACCATCGCTAGCTCCCAGCCAAGTCCATAATGCCAGTATAAGAAGGCAGCTAAAATCCCCGTCCCCAACTCCACCCAGAACAACCGCTTTGAAATACTCACCCCGCAATAACGGCAGCGTCCCTTAAGCCAGAGATAGCTGAAGATAGGAACCAAATCCTTGATTGAAAGTTGACGCCGACAGGCAAAGCAGTGAGAAGGCGGTGAGATGATTGACTTACCCAAAGGCAGCCGGTCGGCGACAACATTAAGGAAGCTGCCTACAGCAGCACCAAGCAAGAAAAACAGAAACAGCCACAGACCAGTCACTGTCGCCCATTATAAGCTATAACCTGAATGGCATCCAGTCCCCGAGAAGACAGTGTCTACTCTATCACCATGACCCTCCATCACTTTATGGCACTATCGGAAAGAAGTGAAGTTATCAATTCATCAAGTAGTACTTTTTGGCTATATAAAAAGTGACTAATGGGCTATTTACTATAGCTATATGATGTAGGATACTAAACTTAACTAAACAAGGAGAGGAGGTTACAACAATGACAAAGCTTAGCAAAGCCCTCCACAAAATCTACAGCCCAAGTGGCAAGGGACTGGGCGAGAAAGGCTTCACCCTCGTTGAGCTGCTGGTAGTAGTTGCTATCCTTGGTGCCATAGCTACTGTAGTCACCCTTAATGTCGCTGGCTTTATCGGCCGAGGCGTGTGCGAAGGTTACTGCACCGAGAAACACAATATCCAGACAGCCGTCGTAGCTGCCATGGCAGAGGGCCAGGCCGCTACATGGGCCAACGCACAGACCTATCTTATCGGTGACACAGACTACACTTGGAGTAGCTCTGTCGGTTCCGATGGGACAGTGACTGACGCTAGCGACAAGCCGACGAGCGACAATTGCTCCTGCTTTGATTAGTAATTTGTGAACTAATTGAGTCTCTATTGGATTGGGCACTTGCCACCAGCCGGAGACTCAATTAAGTCGGAGCGAGTTAGGAAACCTTGGCGGCGAGGTGGTTTTGCCTTGCCACTAAGGTTTTCCAATGGGGTTATATCACCGCTCGAACATGCAGGAACAAGTCTAAAGACCTGTCCGAGACATACATCGGGAGTTGGCGGACAGGTCCGTCGCTTCGCACTGGACAAGCTCTAAAGGTCTATCCTGCTTTACGTGAGATTGCTTTTGGGCTTCGCCTCCTGCAATGACAGAAGAGACAAGCACCTTGGCCTTGCCCAAGTAACCTTAGAAGGTAGCACTAGATTAGCTTGCTATCTAACATCAACATATTGTAATTCAACAGGTCACCCGGGGAGATTAGCCTTTTGAAGCACCGCTCAGGGATAAAGGTTGTTTAGCTAACAGGGATTCACTACGAGCATCCTTCAGTTGAAAGGCTATCAGGATATTAAGATTGGATTGATGATTAAGATAGCAGATGATGAGACAAGCTACTATCTTACCTTGATTTCACCAGCAAGCTTTTCTACTTCGTCAGTGTCCTGGCAATAATCCAGTACTGTTGCCCAGCTGATTATCCCCTTTAAGTAGAGGTTGACCAGCGCCTCGTCCAGGATCTGCATGCCCAAATGGCCATGAGTGCGGATGGTATTGGGCAAGATATAGGTCTTGCCGTCACGAATCAAGTTCTTCACCGGCGGATTGGCCAACATGATTTCCACAGCAGCTACTCTACCACCACTTACCCGCGGCACCAGAACCTGGCACAACACGCCTAAAAGTACTGAAGCCAGCCTTGCCTGAGCCATACCTCGCTCATGAGGTGGAAAAAGGTCAACAACCCTCTCCACCGACTGGGCAGCGCTAGGAGCATGGCCGGTGGACAGAATCAGATGCCCGGTTTCAGCTACAGTCAGCACTGCGGCCGCTGTCTCCAAATCCCTCATCTCCCCGACAAGGATAACATCGGGATCCTGCCTCAGCACATGTTTCAGGGCACCGCCAAAGGACAAGGTATCAACCGCCAACTCCCGCTGGGACACGGCACACTTGATACCGGGGTGGACATATTCAATCGGGTCTTCAATAGTGATGACATAGCGGGACTCCGTATTGTTTAAGTGCTGAATCATAGCTGCTAGCGTCGTCGTCTTGCCGGAGCCGGTGGGGCCGGTAATTATAATCAGCCCCCTGGGCTTGGTAATCAAGTCTTTACACATCTGGGGCAGGCCAAGCTCGTCTACTGTCGGTACGGTTGGCGGCAGCAACCGAAAAGCCAGACTGATGGACCCTTGCTGCTGACAGGCATTACATCTTAAGTGCCCACCTCCAGGTATGGAATAGCCAAAATCCAGCTCCATCTGCCGAGAGAAACTCTCCCTTTGTTCCGGCGTAGTCACCTGAAAAAGAACCTGGCTTATATCGTCAGCAGTGAGCTTTGGGACACCATCTAACGTTTGCAGGTCGCCATCGATGCGCAGCAATGGCTGGCAGGAGACTATCAGATGTAAATCTGAAGCCTTTCTGTTTTGAGCCTGGCAAATCAAATCTTGGATTTCCATTCAACCTCACCAACCATAATTTCTAATAGGGGCTTTGCCTCCATGACACAAGGTTACTTCAGCTCCACGGTGAAATCCCACTCATTATATTCCACCTCCTCCATGTCCGATACCATAACCTGGGAGAACCTATCGGTGTCTCTCAAAGCACGGACATAACTCAAAATCGTCGCCTCGTCAGGGGCAGTCCCGCTTATTTTCAGACTTCCACCATAACTGATTGACTTCAGGTCAACTGTGCCTGGCAGCAAGCTGGTCACTTTGCTCAAGTCACCATTCACCTTTGCCCGCTGTGCCTCAAAGCCAGCCAGCGGTTGCTGCAAAATTTCCCGGGCAGCTTTAGCCTCCTCAAGTTCTGCCTGCAGTTTCCCGAGCATCGCCTTGGTTCCCTGCTTAATATCAACCTGAAGCTGAGCGTTATTGACCTGAGCCTGCAGGGCTGAAGTGTCTCTAACTGCCTGCTGAGTAAATATAGCCAGAGGGACAATCACAGCAACGGCAACAACAACAAACGCCCAGGAAACGACCTCAATAATTGGGCGTGGCTTAGGTAGATAAGCCTCAGGCACGACATTTA
>DUEX01000042.1 GCA_011170325.1 Dehalococcoidia bacterium
ATGTAGAAGAGCTTCCAGGCGTCAACACTCAAGGACGCACTTTGAAGGAAGTAAGGGAAAATCTTCAAGAAGCTCTACGCCTGATTATTGAAGCTAATAAAGAGCTTGCAGCAAAGAGCCAAGCAGACACCTTCGTTATCAAAGAGCCAATCATAATAGAAATGTAAACCTGTTCGGATGAAGCGGAAGGATTTGCTGCGGCACCTTTGCAATCAGGAATGCCAATTGCTTCGAGAGGGCAAGAAGCATAGCGTGTTTTACAATCCAGCTAACAGTAAGACTTCAACCGTGCCACGCCATCGAGAAGTTGATGATTTTTTGGCAAGGAAGATCTACCGAGATTTAGGAATTCCAGAATTGTAGTGAGGGAAACGCAACATATGTCTGAAATCCCTAAGGCTTACGAGCCAAGTAAGGTTGAGCAGAAGTGGTATGGTTTCTGGATGGAGCAGGGCTACTTCACGCCGAAGATAGACCATAAGGAGAGACCCTTCGTCATCATCATGCCGCCGCCTAATGTCACCGGCGAGCTTCACCTAGGGCATGCTCTAACAGCTACATTGGAGGACATTATGGTCAGGTGGCATCGGATGAAGGGCGAGTCTACCTTATGGCTGCCTGGAGTTGACCATGCTGGCATTGCTACTCAGGTAGTAGTGGAGCAGAAATTAGCCAGGGAAGGAATAGACCGACATCATTTGGGCAGGGAGAAGTTCATTGAGCGTGTCTGGGAGTGGGTGAGCAAGGCACGGCAGTCAATCACCTACCAACATCAGAGACTGGGAGCTTCGTGTGACTGGACTCGGGAACGTTTTACTCTTGACGAAGGACCGAGCCTGGCAGTTCGTACTGCCTTCGTTCGTTTATATAATAAAAGGCTGATTTATCGTGGAGAGCGAATTGTAAACTGGTGTCCTCGTTGCCAGACGGCACTTTCTGACCTGGAAGTCCAGCATAAGGATGTAACAGGCAATCTCTATTATCTTCGTTATCCCCTAGCTGATGGTGATGGCTTTGTTACCGTGGCTACCACTCGACCCGAGACCTATCTTGGTGATACTGCGGTGGCAGTGAATCCTGAAGATAGGCGTTTCAAGGGCTTGATAGGCAAGAAGGTGGTCCTTCCAGTTATTGGAAGGGTGATTCCTATTATCACTGACAGTGCTGTTGACCTGACATTTGGTACTGGTGCAGTTAAGATTACTCCAGCTCATGACCCGGTGGACTTCGAAATATCCGAGCGACAGGGTCTGCCGGTGATAAATATATTGAACTCAGACGCTACTATGAATGAACAGGCTGGTCCTTACGCTGGTCTTGACCGCTTTGTCTGTCGGCAAAGCGTATTAGCTGACTTTGAGAAGGCTGGGCTGCTGGAAAAGATTGAGCCACATTCCCACTCGGTAGGACACTGTGGCCGCTGCCAGACGATGATCGAGCCTGAGGTCAGCAAACAGTGGTTTGTTAAAGTAGCGCCATTGGCTGAGGCGGCAATCAAAGCTGTTGTTGAAGGTCGGATTACCATAATTCCGGAGCGCTTTACCAAAGTCTATCTTAATTGGATGGAGAATATCCGTGATTGGTGCATCAGCCGCCAGTTGTGGTGGGGTCATCGAATTCCGGCATGGTATTGCCATAAATGCGGTGAACTGACGGTAACTGTTGATGAGCCTGTTGTTTGCAGTCATTGTGGCTTGGCTGAAATCGTTCAGGACTCTGATGTGCTCGATACCTGGTTTAGCTCGGCATTATGGACGCACTCAACTTTAGGCTGGCCTGAGGATACCGAGGACTTGGGCTATTTCTACCCGACCTCGGTTATGGAAACTGGCTATGACATATTGTTCTTCTGGGTAGCCAGGATGGTCATGATGGGACTGGAAGATACCGAGGATATCCCATTTGACACCGTTTATCTGCATGGGTTGGTTCGGGATGAGAAAGGCGAGAAGATGAGCAAGATGCGGGGAAATGTTCTGAGTCCTATCGACGCTATAGATGAGTACGGCACTGATGCCCTTCGCTTTGCCGTTACAATCGGCACTTCGCCGGGGAACGATGTTAGTCTTGGTCGGCATAGATTAGAAGCTGGACGCAACTTTGCTAACAAGCTGTGGAATGCTGCCAGATTCGTACTTCAAAGCCTTGAGGCTAAGCCGATAGAAGGTCGGGCATTAGCAGAGTTAGCAGTAGAGCGCCCAGAGCCGATAGAAGACCGCTGGATTTTAAGTCGGCTCAGTCGTCTTGTTCTCAATGTTAACAAGTCGATATCTGATTTCCAGTTTGGAGAGGCTGAGCGACAAGTCCACGACTTTTTCTGGGGTGAATTTTGCGACTGGTACATCGAGATAGCTAAAATCCGTCTGTCTCAGTCAACCTCTTCACCTCTGCCTGTTTTGGCCCTTGTCCTGGAGACGACACTTCGCCTCCTCCATCCCTTTATGCCGTTTATTACTGAGGAGCTATGGCAAAACTTGAAGCACCGTTCACCTGAAGGCACTCTCGATTCAGCTTCTATCGTGATTGCGCCATATCCAGTTGCCGATGAGAAGGTTATCGACCCTGAGGCTGAGCAGGTGATGGACTCAGTCATAGAAATCATCCGTTCTATTCGCAATGCTCGGGCTGAGCACAAAGTAGCCGCAGCTAAGTGGATTGAAGCCCAGGTGTATGCTGACAAGCTTGCTCCAGCTCTAGCTTCGCAGTCCAAGGCTATAGAAACCTTAGCTAGGGCTCGGCCTCTGGTTATGTTGAGTCGTGACCGGAGGCGAGATGGAGGGGAGAAAGCTCTGGTCCTGGTGCTGAAGGAGGCTGAAGTGGTCTTGCCCTGGGCAGGCATGGTTGAGTTAGTTGCTGAAAAGCAACGTTTGGAGAGGGAAATCAGCACGAATCAAAAGGAAATTGCCCGGCTGCAGGAAAGGCTGAAAGATGCTGCTTTCGTGTCCAAAGCACCGGCAGTGGTAGTAGAGAAAGAGCGTGGCAAGCTTCGAGCTTGTGAAGACAAGTTGGTGAGGTTGAAGCAGGAGCTGGCTCAGCTCAGCTAAAAGCTACCTTTTTCAAGGCTAAGTTGTGGTGCATCTGTATCAGGGCTTTCTTGGTATCACTAGCCACCCGGGATTTATCGCAAATTTTTAGACGATGCTTGAATAGCCAGTAGGTGAATTCCTTAAGTTCATTCACGCTCATAGATTTGCGTTTCGGACATTTCTTCTCTTTTCTGAATTTATCCAGTAGAGCTTGCTGACTGGCGCCGTAAATTCGGTGGTATGCCTTGTCGAGCTCATCCTCATATTTATTTGAGCCTGAAGCACGCTTCTCTTTGCGAATCTCGTTGACTACGGCTAGAATCAAAGCCTCTTCGACTAGAACACCGTAGAGATAATTGAGATAAGCCCGATATTTGGCAGGGCCGATTAATCTTTTAAATCTCTCCTTGGTCAGCTCTAAGGGCGGCCGGTCGAAGAAGAGGAGGTCGGTTTTTTCCTTTTCTGGAATGGACTGGCTTATTTCCTCGCACAGACGCTCTGCCAACAGTAGCCAGTCGAAAGCCTCGCCATCAATCAGGTAGCAATAGTGGCGCCCGTCGTAATTTTCCCCGGCGCTGTTCCATAATTTGATAGCTTCGAGTAAAGCTAAGTACCAGTGCTTGCCGTTAGCTACAGCTTGTTTAAGGTGCTCGATTGCCTCGGTATCACCTTCAGCCCTGACGTCTGAAATGTTCTGTTCTCCTTGTAATGGCATCTGCCTAGGCTTTCCTACCTGGAGAGAGCCATAACCTCCTCCACTGGCCTGGTATTGAGTATATGCTGGGGTTGGCACCAGCCACGGCGGGCGACGCCAACACCGAAGCGCATAAAGCTTAGCTGGGCACTGCTATGGGCGTCTGTGTCCAAGATTAGCTTTACTCCCATTTCTCGCGCTCGATAGGCATGAATATCTTTCAAATCAAGTCGGCTGGGCATAGCGTTGATTTCTAAGGCCTTATTATACTTAGCTGCGGCTCGGAAGACGGCTTCTAAGTCGACAGCTACTGGCTCTCGCTCACCGAGGAGGCGACAGGTGGGGTGGGCAATGACATCAACATTTGGGTTTTCTATAGCTCCTAAAATACGCTTGGTTATTTGTTCTTCGCTTTGGGTCATAGCTGAGTGGATGGCGGCGATAACGATATCCAGATCGGCTAGAAGCTCCTGGGGTGAGTCCAGGCTACCGTCAGCCCGGATATCCACCTCTATGCCGCAAAGGATATGAATGCCATCAAGTTGCTGATTGAGCCGTTTGATTTCATCGATTTGTCTTCTCAGCCGTTCCTCGTTAAGTCCATGGGCAATGCCTCGCCCGCCTGAATGGTCGGTGATTGCCAGGTACTGATAACCAAGGGCTTTAGCTGCCAGAGCCATGGCTTCGATGGACTCATGCCCATCGCTCCAGTCGGTGTGAGCATGGAGGTCTCCCTTTATATCTGACAATTCCACAAGCCTGGGGATAGCGCCTTGCTCAGCCATTTCTATCTCTTGCTGGGCTTCTCTCAGCTCCGGTGGAATATATTGAAGTCCCAGTCGGTGGTAGAAATCTTCCTCAACAGGGAATTTCTCCAGCTTATCTTCAGCCAGGTCGGTGATGCCGTATTCGCTTAGTTTTAGCCCCTGCTTTTGTCCTCTTAGTCTCAAGCCAATGTTGTGTTGCTTGCTGCCGGTGAAATACTGGAGCAGGGAGCCGAAGGAGTCGTGCTCCACCATTCTCAGGTCAGCTTGGAGTCCGCCGGGGAGGATAGCGCTGGCTTTAGTTGGGCCTTGAGCCAACACTCCCCTTATTTGAGGCAGGGCGACGAAGGTGTTGATAACCTCCTCTGGATTATCGGCTGTGCCCATAAGGTCGATATCACCCAGCGTTTCTCTGAAGCGGCGCAAGCTACCGGCGGCGGTCAGATTTCTGACCCCGGGCAGGGGGTGGAGAGCGTCCAGAATCTCTTCCACCATAGGTAAAGCTTCACCTATGGGGATACGCTGGTCTTTACGGCGCAGGGCTTGAATCTGGTGCAAGATATTGTCGGCCGTCTTGTCGCCGAGGCGAAACATCTTGGCTACCTGCCCATCTTTGATAGCCTGCTCTAACCCATCCACAGATTTTATTTCCAGTTCAGTGGAGAGCCTTTTTGCTGTCTTAGGCCCGATGCCCGGGATTTCCAGCAGGCTGGTTATGCCTTCGGGGAACTCGGCTTTGAGGTTTTCATAGTAGCCTAGTTTCCCGGTAGTCATCAGCTCAGTAGTTTTCTTAGCTATTGCCTCGCCCACCCCTGGGATGTTCTTCAAATCCTCGCCCTCCTCGAGCATGGTCTCTATTTCTTTAGGCAGGTGCTCGATGGCCCGGGCCGCCCGCTGATAAGCTCGAATCTTGAATACATTTTCCCCCTTGAGCTCTAAGAGGTCAGCGATATCCTGAAATACTTTAGCAACAGCCGTGTTTTTCATTGGCTTAATGTAATGTCCTACCTATTGAGCACAGTTTGTGTTCAATTGAACATTAGCTATGCTCAATTCTCTCACTTATCCACTTCCAGTCGGGGTTGCCGTGGTCGAAGAAGGACCTTCGACCTTGTTTCTTTTGCTTATTCTACCCCTCTCATACCTAGCCCATCTTATAGAGCGATTTTGTTGCTCCTTCTCAGATTCGAGGGAGGGCTTGCGCATGATGAAAAGATACTTGAAACCGCGAAGGTAAAAATTGAACCTTCTTGCTCTATTGTGCCAAAGCCCTGTATTTGAAGTTTGGCCTCTCCTGACCACACAAATAACGTCTACGGTCTCGAAGTATTTACATAGTCGCTCATATAGTTTGAAGCCTACGGGTGTAAACCTCTTCTTGACCCACTGGTCACCAATTAGCCAGCCCATTACCTTGCCGGGCTTTAAGATCCTGTAAATTTCGGCTGCAACTTTTTCAAGTTCATCGAAGAAACGCTCATCCTCGCAGGAAATCTTGCCGATGCAATCAGGGTGGTCGGAATAGTTTATATTGTCAGAATAGGGGGAGTCTATGAATACCATATCTGCAGAGTTATCCGATAGAGGTATGCTCCGGGCATCATTTTGTATAACTTCGGGGTGTGCTGGGGCTATATCATATCCGATGACCTGTCGTTCTTCTTCCTTGCATACATCGATTGTTGTGCCACTTCCTGCCATCGGGTCTATGACCAAATCGCCTGGCTTGGTATATCTTTGGACGAGATTCCAAATTATGAATGCTGGTGTGACGGCAGGATATTTGTTATTGCCTTTTGGTCTTTTGCCATAGCTTTGTCTTGGATAATCCCACAGAGTGGTGGCCTCTAGCACAGGCCTTTCAGCTTTTACTTCCTTAATTTTGCTAGCCTGAGTCTTGCTAGGTTGATAAGCGAAGCCATTTTGTGGCATGTCCTTGAATAGCGGAAGCGTGGTTTCTGCATCTCTAGATTTTCTTTTGGTCACGGATATTATCTCCCTCGAATTATTGATCGTAAATCCTGAATGAAGTTTGGGAATGCCTTGACCTTTTCACTCTCTGCAAGGTGGCGTAAGGCGTAGGTTCCATCTAGCTCGTGCTCAACAATAATCCTGTTCCGAGAAGGATTTGCCATATCTTTAACTAGATCTCCATCCTCGTCGGCGGTTATGAAGTATCCCTTAATGTGCATAGTTAGAGGGTCGCTTGCGAGCTTCAATTTCCAATATGCTGTTTGAGCGATTCTCTCACGTAATGTTATTTTACATGATATGACTCCAATTACATTGGACGTCTTGGGTTCGTAAATAACCAAATCTACATCAGGAAGTAGTGCCCACTCTCCATATCTGACGAGGAGGTTGCGATATACCTTACTCAGTTCTGGTGTGAGATTTTTCCTTTTTAGTGTTGCACCTGGAATGACTCGAAGATCGACGGCCTCCAATTCATCCCTAATCACATGCCAAATCAACTTCTCGAAGTTCTTACCCTTGAACGCTTTCCATGATTGCTCGGCATCTGGTGTTTTCCCTTTGGCCCTTAGTTTCAAAGCTTTGGAGCTTGATAGGTATTCTTGCTTATACTTTTCTCTTGCCTCCTCAAAGATCTCGGAAACATGGAGATAGACTCCATCTGCGTATAATTTTTTCTTAGCTTCGTACATTGTTATTAAATCGTTGAGTTTCATCTTAGTTTACCCCCAACTAGCTCTAGGCCGTGCTCAATTATGAAACTCGGGTCTAGCTTTTAAGTGTTGCATCGCTTAATTCAATGTCCTCAATCCCGTCCCAGCAGCTCAGGTGGCAGGCGTAGCGGACACAAGAGCCACGGAGGGTTAGGTTGTCATCCGATTCAGCAATATTGCCTTCGGCTATCATAAGAACAGGTTGCCCTTTTGTCATCGGCTCCTGGCATTTATCACAGGTGGTAACACCTAAACGAGCTTCTATCATAGTGACCTCCTTAAACCTACCTTACGCAGCAGTGCTTGTATTTTTTGCCTGAGCTGCAGGGGCAAATTTGCTGTGACCTATTACTGCCTCCGATAGATTTAATTTCGATGTGCTACACGAAGTATTATACGATTTCTTTATCTTCAATGTCGAAGATGACTCTGTAATCTCCAAAATCTATAAGTTCCTAGGGGCACGCAGGCAGCCAGGTGAAAAATATAGGGGAGATATCGTCTCCTATCGGGTGGAGAGCTTCGTCAACGCTGATAGATAGGGATTTTGGGAGATGCAGAGCATGGCTCGCATGTTGAGGGCCACTGCAAGGCTTCGAGAGGGCAATTGACAACCAGATGCCATGGCTATATTATTTTCGACAAAAGCGATAAGGGGACAGGACTGTGCCACCGCGAGTTGAAGTGGGAAATCCCGGTTACAGTGAGGACCCCGGCTTATAGGAGGTTGTCGTGAGAAAGCATAAATCTTGTTCCATTGCCATCATAGTAGTAGTTCTTCTACTGGCTAGCTTGGTGACAGCTTGTGCCTCATCTGCACCGAGTTCGGCACCGCCCACGGAGATGCCTTCTACTACGGAGAGCCCACAACAGGGCCAACCTGCTGAAGAAGGGGCGGCCGAAGAACCCACGCCCCCTGCCGCCAAACTGGCATTGTTCGTCATCTACAATCAATTCCACGAGACGGAGTATGGCGAACCGCGTGCTGTACTGGAGGACGCCGGCGTCATCGTGACCGTTGCCTCTTCGTCGCTAGACGCAGTAACAGGCCATTCGGGCATGCAGGTGGAGCCGGACGTAGTGCTAGGTGATGTGTATGCTGCCGATTATGATGCCATCGTCTTTGTGGGTGGCTACGGGTATGACCAGGATGGCCCGGAAGCCTGTCGTGTCGCGCAGGAGGCGGCCGCCGAGGGCAAAGTGCTGGCGGCTATCTGCATAGCGCCGATAACACTGGCTAAGGCGGGTGTGCTGGATGGCAAGCGTGCAACGTCCTCCGTCCTACGCTCGGAGCTAGAGGCGGAAGGTGCTATCTGGACTGGCGCTACGGTCGAGCGCGATGGGCTCATCATCACTGCTAATGGTCCTGCAGCAGCACGCCGCTTTGGGGAAACCATTGTTGCAGCACTGGAGGAGTGACGCGGAAGCGGCTAGCCATGCCGCTTCTTGGGAAAACCACCATTAAGCATGGCCCCCTTAAACTCATCTTCCACAGCAATGCTTGTATTTCTTGCCTGAGCCGCAGGGGCAGGGGTCGTTGCGGCCGACTTTTTTGCCGGCTGGGACAGCGACTTTTTGAGGTTGTTTAGGCGGGGCTTCTTTTTTGGTGATGCTGACTTTGTAGATGGTGTGGGCGACATCGTGCTGGATGTTGGCCAAGAGGCTATCAAACAAGGCGTGACCTTCTTTTTTGTAGACGACCAAGGGGTCAACTTGTCTCACGGCATAAAGACCTGCCCTTTGACGCAGGTGGTCCATAGCGGTCAGGTGCTCCATCCACAGGCTGTCGATGGTGCGGAGCATCACCAGCCTCTCTAATAGGCGCATGTTGTCAGTGCCTACCTCCTTCTCTCGTTGCTCGTATAATTGCTTGGCATAATCAATCAGCTTGTCACCGATTTGCTTCGGCTTCATCTGGGATAGGGCGTTGGCGTCTAGCTGAGGTGGCAAGGGTAAGATGGTGGCAGCATCTTCGATTAAGCCGGGGAAATCTGGCTCTATCAGGTCATCGCTGCAGCGGGCAGCTACCAGGTTCTTGATTTCATCTTGGACCATCGATAGGATATTTGCCTTGAGGTCAGCGCCGCCCAAGATTTTCTTTCGCTCGGCGTAGATTACCTCGCGGTGCTTGTTAACCACATCGTCGTAGTCGACGAGATGTTTGCGGATATCGAAGTGGTAGCCTTCAACCTTGACTTGGGCGTTTTCTATAGCTTTGCTGACCATAGAATGCTCAATAGGTGTGTTTTCATCAAAGCCGGCCCAGTCCATAAAGCCTTTAACGCGGTCGCCTCCGAAGCGGCGGACAACATCATCTTCTAAAGAGACATAGAAACGGGAGATTCCTGGGTCGCCCTGTCTTCCGGAGCGGCCTCGGAGCTGATTATCAATGCGTCTGGATTCGTGGCGTTCAGTGCCGATGATATGAAGCCCGCCAAGTTCAACCACCTTATTATGTTCCTCCTGCCATTCTTTCCTATCACGTCCGGCAGGATTGCCACCGAGGATGATGTCAACACCACGCCCTGCCATATTGGTGGCTACAGTCACGGCGTCTACTCGCCCGGCCTGGGCGATAATTCCGGCTTCCTTCTCATGGTATTTGGCATTGAGCACTTGACAGGGTATTCCTTTCCTTTTGAGAAGATCGCTTAAACGCTCCGATTTCTCGATTGAGACCGTGCCTATAAGCACTGGTCTACCCTGTTGGTGGAAGTTCTCAATCTCTCTGGCAATGGCTTTGAATTTGGCCTCTTCGTCTTTATAAATCTGGTCAGGGCTGTCGATGCGAATCATCGGTTCGTTGGTGGGAATGACAACTACTTCTAGCTTGTAAATCTTGTGAAACTCCTCGGCTTCAGTAGCTGCCGTGCCGGTCATACCAGCTAACTTCTGGTAAAGGCGGAAGTAGTTTTGAAAGGTGATGGTGGCTAAAGTTACGCTTTCCCGCTGAATTTTGACCCTTTCCTTGGCTTCGATAGCCTGGTGCAGCCCTTCAGAATACCTCCGACCGAACATCAGCCGGCCGGTGAATTCGTCGACGATGATAACCTGCCCGTCCTTGACAACATAATCGCGGTCTCTCTTGAACAAAACCTGGGCTTTAAGGGCGTTATCTAGGTATTGGGTTAAACTATAGTTAGCTGGGTCGTAAAGGCTGGGGGATTTAAGCAGTCCTTCCTTTCGGAGTGCTCTCTCCATCTTGGTAATGCCAGAGTCGGTTAAAACGACAGTGCGCGTTTTTTCATCGATGGTATAGTCCTCGTCTCGCTTGAGCTGTGGAACCAATCGGGCAAAGACATAGTATTTTTGGGTGGCTTCTTCAGCAGCACCGCTGATAATTAGCGGGGTGCGAGCTTCATCAATAAGGACATTGTCTACCTCATCAACGATGGCGTAGTTGGGGGGGCGCTGGACGCACTGGGATAGGTCTAAAGCCATGTTGTCTCTGAGGTAATCGAAACCAAATTCGTTATTGGTGCCATAAGTTATGTCGGCTTCGTAAGCCTGGCGGCGGGTGATAGGGTGAAAGTGGGGCCAACGCTCATCTACTGGCTCACAACTAGGGTCATAAAGGCAAGCCGGGAGGTGTTCATCTGGATTCTGTTGAGGGTAGATGCTGGCAATGCTCATGCCTAGTGCATGGTATATAGGGCCCATCCAGTGAGCATCGCGCCTAGCTAAGTAATCGTTGACTGTGACCAGGTGGCAGCCTTTGCCGGTGAGAGCGTTCAGATACAGGGGGAGAGTAGCTACCAGGGTTTTGCCTTCGCCGGTTTTCATCTCGGCGATTTTACCCTGGTGGAGGACGATGCCGCCCATAAGCTGGACATCGAAGTGGCGCTCACCTATGGTTCGTTTGGCAGCTTCCCTGACAGCAGCAAAGGCTTCAGGTAGAAGCTGGTCCAGAGTCTCGCCGTCTTTGAGTCTAGCCTTGAACTCATCGGTTTTGGCACGAAGTTCAGCCTCACTAAACCTACGGAGCTCAGGTTCCAGCGAATTTATCTGAGCCACAATAGGCTCAAGACGCTTTAATTCCGCCTCGTTGGAGTCGACAAGGCTGCCGAGCCATTTAAACATATTTTTCTCCTATTCAAACATGGCGCCTATAGATAAGCCGGTATGGATGCGGTGTATAGCTTCACCGAGAAGTGAAGCTGTGGGCAAGACGGTGATTTTGCCCAGCTTCTTGTCCTTATTAACTGGAATGGTATCGGTGACGACTACTTCCTTAGCTGGCGATTTGGCTATTCGCTCAATAGCTGAGCCTGAGAAAACGGGATGGGTGCAGCAGGCATAAACTTCAGTAGCGCCATGTTCCAGGAGAGCGTCTACGGCGCCGACCAAGGAGCCAGCGGTATCAATCTCATCGTCGACGGTTAAGGCACGCATCCCCTCAATCTCACCGATGATATTGAGGGTTTCGGTAGCGTCGATATTTCCTATTCGCCTTTTTTCGATGATAGCCAGCGGAACATCGAGCTTAGCCGCTACATCTCGGGCGCGTTTGGATATACCGATATCAGTAGCTACTACTACCAAATCATCCAATGCTTTCTCTTTCCAGTAATCGCTGAGGATGAAAAGGGCAGTGAGTTCGTCAACAGGTATATTGAAGAAGCCCTGAATTTGACCAGCGTGGAGGTCTACGGTCAATAAGCGGTTGGCACCAGCGGTGGTAAGAAGGTCAGCTATCAATCGGGCGGTGATGGGCACTCGAGGCTGGTCTTTCTTATCGGTGCGCCCATAGCCATAGTAGGGGATGACGGCGGTGATTCTGGCAGCTGAGGCTCGCTTGAAGGCGTCAATCATGATGAGGAGCTCTACCAGATTCTTATTGACCGGTGACGAAAGTGGTTGGATGACAAAGACATCTCGTTCGCGGACATTTTCCAGGATGCGGACGAAGATATTCTCATTGCTGAATTCGAAAATCTCAGCTTTGCCTAAAGGCAGGCCTAGGTATTCAGACACCGCTTGGGCTAGAGATGGGTGGGCATTGCCGCTGAAGACTTTGAGTTCATCCATAAGTCACCCCTATTTATTTTTGTATAAAGTAATTATAGCACCAACGGATTGTTATGTCCCAGCGTTAAGTTTAAGGGTATGTTGCCTCCGTGTATAATGGTTTCCAAATGGGCGAGGTGAGCGTTAAGCAAATCCTCGATTTGTTAGTTGAGGAGTATGGCAATCGTGAATGGCAGCCAGGCCAGAGTCCGCTCTCGGTGCTGGTTCAGACGATTCTCTCCCAGAATACATCGGATAGGAATTCTAAGCGGGCTTTTGAGTCTCTCTTGGCTTCTTTCGGTAATTGGGAAGACATAGCTGGTGCTGGTATCGATGATATTGCTGATTCTATTAAGGCTGGCGGGCTGGGAAGAGTTAAGGCGAAGTATATCGAGCAGGTGCTTGAGGAGATACGGCGAAAGCGAGATGGATTGGAGCTTGATTTCCTGAGGCGGCTTCCCTTGGGCGAAGCCAGAGATTGGCTGAGGCAATTGCCGGGAGTGGGTATGAAAACAGCTAGCTGCGTATTACTTTTCTCCTTGGGGATGCCGGCGTTACCAGTGGATACGCATGTTTTCCGTGTTGCCAAAAGGCTAGGCCTGATTGATTCTAAAGCCTCTGTGGAGCAAGCCCATAAACTGCTTGAGAGCCTTATCCCACCCGAAGATGTCTATCGGTTTCATCTTCTGTTGATAGAACATGGCAGGAAGGTATGCAAAGCCCAGCGTCCTCGCTGTTACCAATGTGAGTTGCGGAGACTGTGTGCTGATTACACCCTTCTAGCTCTTGACAGCAAAGAAGGCTATGAGTTATCGTATACCTAGTGGCACGAGGTATACGAATGCAGTTAGGAGCATTGGCACAGTGGAAGCGTTTTATTCTACATTACTAGCTGTATCCGCTTTTTGCCTGGGGGCGTGTCCCTTTTCAGTATGGGTCGGTCAGTGGTTGTTAGGCAAAGACATAAGAGATTATGGAGACGGTAATCCTGGTGCGGTCAACGTCTTCCGAGCCGGAGGTCGTAAATCAGCTTATCTGGCTGCAATTCTGGACATAGGAAAAGGTGTACCTTTTGTAGTCCTAGCACATTCATTCTTTGGACTCACTGAGGTGGCAGTTATGGCGGTTGGATTGAGCGCTATATTGGGACATGCCTTCTCCCCCATACTTCGGCTGAAAGGTGGTAAGTCGCTAGCAGTCACTGCTGGTGTCCTCTTAGCGTTGCCTCAACATGAGGTGCTGGTTGTGCTTCTCATCTTTATGTTTTTTGGTTTTCTAATTATAGAAATCGATGCTTGGAGGGTGATGCTTGGCGCAGCAGGTTCATTGATTTATTTGGTAACTACAAAGGGAAGCTCATGGGAAGCAGTATTTATGCTGTGTGTGCTTGTAATATTAGCAGTAAAACATTTTGACGACCTGCAAACTATTCCCAGATTCAAAGGAAGACTCATCAGTTGGCTTAGGTCAAGGAAAACGGCGGACTTAAGCCGGCAATAGCAGGATTGAGAGCATGCTGTATCAGATAATAATAGCCGTTGGCCTGGTTAGTTTTGCGCTTAATCTCATCCTCAATTTGAGAACCCTCAGGACGCCGAATAGTGGCAGTAAGATACCCGAGCCAGCACCTCTTGTCTCCGTACTTATCCCGGCGAGGGATGAAGAGGCAAATATAGAAGCCTGCTTAGAATCTCTGCAGAACCAGGATTATCCCAATTTTGAGATTTTAGTGCTGGATGACAATTCTTCAGATAGCACGGCTGACCTTGTGAGTCAGATAACAGCTAGGGATAACCGTGTCCGACTGATAAGAGGTGAACGCCTTCCTGGAGGCTGGGCGGGTAAGCCCTTTGCCTGCTATCAGCTTGCTAAAAGGGCCAGGGGTTCTTGGCTACTATTTGTTGATGCCGATACCACACACGCCCCTCACATGCTACGCAGCGTGCTTGCGCTGGCTCTTGAGCTTAAACCTTCCCTACTCTCTGGATTCCCTCGCCAGCTTGCTAATTCCCTCCCTCAGAAGGTAGCAATCCCGGTATTATACTTTGTTATCCTGAGCTGGTTACCGCTGTGGTGGCTCCAGCATTCTAAAGAACCGAAGCCATCGCTGGCTATCGGTCAGTTCCTCCTGTTTTCTAGAGAGGAGTACTGGCGGATCGGCGGACACAAGGCAGTAAGGTCTAGAATACTGGAAGACGTCTGGCTAGGGGTTGAAGTGAGCAGGCATGGTGGCCGGCATATGGCGGTTGATTTATCGCCAGTGGTTTCATGTCACATGTACCGAAACTTGGGGGCGATGTGGGAGGGCTTCATCAAGTGGATGTATTCAGTGGTAACATTATCCGCGGCAGCGCTGTTTGGGCTGATGGTAGCCGGCTATGTTTTCTATTTGGCGCCGTTCTACTGGCTTTGGAATGAGTTATTTGTGGTGACTGCTCCTACGGATTGGCGACTTATCATCATTTTCCAGGTAGCTATGATAATGGTTATGCGCTGGATACTAGATAATCATTTCAAGGAACCTGCTGTTTCAACTTTCCTGCACCCGGTGGGGTTCTCATACCTTTTCCTAGCTGCTCTTTATGCCTGTTCGCGGCAAGTAGTCGGCAAAGGGATTCGCTGGAAGAATCGGCTATACAGCAAGGGATCAGGCGTGGACTAAAATCAAGTTAAGCGTTGGCATTCGTGGATCAAGCTTGAGCCAACTCCAAGTCACAAAGAGAGACGTGAACATGAATACCGCCTTGGTTCAGGCATCCACTCCCGAGAAATATTGACGTTGACAGGCAACCTAACTATGAACTCGGTTCCCTCGCCCAATATGCTGTTAACCTTGATATCTCCGCCGTGAGCTCGCACTATCTTTCTGGCGATGGCTAGCCCTAAACCGATGCCGGTTTTGGCTGCGGAAGTGTCAACTCGGTAGAAGCGCTTGAAGACGTGAGGTAGCTGTTCGGGGGGTATTCCTGGGCTGGTATCAGACACAGTAATTTCAATAAAGTCAGCGGAGGGTTGCTGTGCAGCGATGCTTATCTTACCTCCAGCTGGAATGTGTTTTAAGGCGTTGTCCAGCAGGTTGCTGAAGACTTGCTCCAAGCGGTCGATATCGCCAATCACAGGTGATAAAGGCTTGATATCCGCTGCCATTTGTAAGTCTTTCTCTTCTGCCCGCATCATGAAAATCTCGTGGCAGTGTTGCAGAAGTTCCTCTGTATCTACTGGCCCCTGCGCCATCTGTATCTGTCCAGATTCCATCCGAGAGAGCTCAAGGAGTTCATCTACCAAACGTATCACACGCTTGGCCTCGTCCTCGATGACACTGGCGGCCTTAAGCTGAGCTTTTTTGTCCTTAGCAGTTCCATCGAGTATGGCTTGGGCAAATCCCTTGATAGAGGTAAGCGGGCTTCTTAGCTCGTGAGAGACATCGGCTACAAAGTCGCGCAGCGCCTGCTGTTTATGGTCGCTTTGCATATCGCTATACACTGGCAGTGAATTGTCCACACGACAAAATCATACTTTGAGCAAAATAGCAAGACTTAGTCCACATTAGATCAAGCTGTTATTGTGGGAAAAGGATTCCTCTATTACTTTTTGATGCTGAATGTGTAGGAGCACAGTGAAATCATTGCCACAGCGAATGCCACCAAGATAAGAATTTCAATATAGGCTGGCAAAAGAGGATTTGCCCCACTAAAGGTAGCCCAGCGAAGGGCATCGACACCGTATGTCAGAGGGTCTATGTAGCTCAACATTTTTAACCAGTCTGGGGACGAAGTTAGAGGGAAAAGCGCTCCGCTCAAGAAGAACATCGGCATTACTACCAAACTCATTATCAAGTTGAATCCCTCCATACTTTCCATAAAAGATGCAATCATTAAGCCAATGCTTACCAAACCGACTGAAATGAGTATCATGAGAGGCACGAGCAGAAGGAAAGAACAAGGTGTTAGCTGAATGCCTACTAGGGGTGAAAGTGGGAGCAGAATGAAGCCTTGAAGCAGTGCGCTGGTTCCGCCGCCTAAAGCTTTTCCAATTACTAGAGAAGAACGTGAAACTGGCGCCACCAGAATTTCTTTTAGAAAACCAAACTCTCTATCCCATATCACCGAGACTCCGGACCAGACGGAGGTAAATAGAAGGGTCATTCCAACGATGCCTGGGAAAATGAAGGATTGATAGTTCTGTATGCCGGGCATTTCAATAACTCGCATTCCGGTGCCAAAAATCAGTAACCAAAGTATAGGCGTGATTAAGGAGGAAATTATTCTGGACTTTTCTCGCCAGAATCTGATAACTTCCCTGTGCCAAATCCCGTGGATTTTCTTAAGCTCACTCATCTGGTTCGCCTCCTTCTCATCATATATATTCTGGCAAGCGATTCGGCTTCTTCCGCTCTTATCTCTCGTCCTGTATAGTAAAGGAACACATCATTTAGCGTTGGGTGGTGGATAGATACAGAATTAACTTCCACTCCAATTTCGGTTGCAATTTTAATTAATTTGGGTATGAGTTTCTCAGCATCTTGTACAGTTAGCCGCAAGGCATCTTTTGAGAAGTCTACGTGGGGGGCGAGTTCAAGTTCGGTCAGTCTAGTGGCTAACTCTGCTGGTTTGGCTGTGGTGATGGATATTATATCGCCTTTTAGAGCACTCTTCAGGTTTGTTGGAGTATCCACTATCTTTACTTCGCCGTAGTCGATAATGGCAACCCTGTTGCACAGCCTTTCAGCCTCTTCCATGTAGTGTGTGGTTAAGATAATGGTAATTTTCAGCCTGCGAGCCAGTTCCTCAATGTATGTCCATATGTGTTCTCTAGTTTGAGGGTCGAGTCCAAGTGTTGGCTCATCGAGGAAAAGAACTCTCGGATTGTGAAGCAAACCTCTGGCTAGTTCTAATCTCCTTCTCATTCCGCTGGAGTAGGTTCTCATGAGCGAATCTGCTCTATCTTCTAATCCCACCAGATTTAGAACTTCTCCTATACGCTGTTTAGTTAGGTCTGCTGGCATATCATAAAGGCAGGCATGAAGCTGTAGATTTTCTCTGCCAGTGAGGCGGTCGTCGATGCTTGGGTCCTGGAAAACGATGCCGATGTTCCTTCTAACATCGGCTGGCTGTCTCAATATATCAAAGCCATTTACAGTGGCGCTGCCTGAAGAAGGGTTGATTATGGTGCACAGCATAGAAATTATCGTTGTTTTGCCGGCACCGTTTGGACCGAGTAGCCCGAATACCTCGCCGTAACCTATCTTAAGGTTTAGTTTATTTACAGCGATGAGGTTGCCATATCGTTTGGTTAAATCTTTAGTGTCAATGGCAAATTTTGCTTCCATTGTGCCTACCGTGAACTTTTCAATTTGCATGAAATACCTCGAGGTTGATCCTATCTCATTTCTGCAGTCGGGGCACGACTTTGGTGGTAGAAGAGGGCGGTATAGAAAGCCTTTTTGTTATCAGAATTGTGATTGGCTGTCAACTGAGTTTTTTGGTTCCATTTTTAGCAGAGCTGTGTTTTTTAGGTCTTAGTCTACTCCTGGGGTAGGGAAGCGATGGCACAGGGAGGCTACCTGCTCAGTTGCTTCTTTTTCGGTCTTTTTGTCGCCGATGTGGGAAAGTACTTTGGTGATGAGAGAGGCGATTTGTTTCATTTCCTGAGTGCCAAAGCCTCTGGTGGTGACGGCCGGCGTGCCCAATCTGAAGCCGCTAGCAACTTGTGGTGGTTTGGGGTCAAAGGGGATGGCATTCCTGTTTACTAAGATGCCAGCGGCTTCAAGAGCTGCCTGGGCAGTTTTACCGGTTATTCCAGTTGGGGTAAGGTCAACAAGGATAAGATGGTTATCGGTGCCTCCGGAGATCAGGCGCAAACCATGCTGCTGAAGTTCAGCGGCAAGAACTGCAGCATTTTCTATGACTGCCTTTTGGTAGCTGGTGAACTCTGGCTGCATGGCTTCAAAGAAGGTAATTGCTTTGGCAGCAATGGCGTGCATCAGCGGCCCCCCTTGCATTATAGGGAAAACGGCGGAATCGATTTTTGAAGCCAACTCTTGTTTACATAAGATAAAGCCACTGCGCGGACCGCGTAAGGTCTTATGAGTGGACGAGGTGACTACCTCAGCGTGAGGAACTGGGGAAGGATGCAAATTGGTAGCTACTAATCCAGCTACATGAGCCATATCTGCTATAAGTTGGGCACCTGTGACGTCGGCAATGCGGTGGAAGCGCTCAAAATCTATGATTCGAGGGTAAGCGCTGGCTCCAGCGATAATTAGCTTCGGCTTGTGCTTTAGAGCCAGCTTTTCTATGTCATCGTAATCAAGCCTTTCAGTTTCCTGGTCAACTCCGTAGGGGATAAATCTATACCATCTGCCTGAGAAATTGACCTGAGCTCCATGAGTAAGATGTCCACCATGGCTTAAGCTCATCCCCATAGCGGTATCACCAGGCTCAAGCAAGGCGAAATAGGCTGCCATGTTGGCTTGACTACCACTGTGTGGCTGGACATTGGCATGCTCAGTATTGAAGAGCTTTTTAGCTCGCTGGATAGCTAGGCTTTCAATAGCATCCATATTGGGGCAACCAGCGTAGTAGCGATGCTCTGGATAGCCTTCAGCATACTTATTAGTTAGAATAGAGCCTTGAGCTTGAAGCACCGCCCGGCTAGCGTAATTTTCGGCGGCAATAAGGTTTATGGTTTCCCTCTGCCGCCTGATTTCCAGCTCTAAAATTTTGGCAATTTCAGCGTCTTGTCGGCTTTCGTTAGTCAATCATGTATCTCCGGGGGTATTTAGAGCATAATACCATTGCTCTTGGAGCCAGGTCAACATTTGTGAGATGATGCTTTGTTTGACAAGGGGCGATATCTTGCCGAAATTACCTAGTCTGTATATACTTTTATTCGGTTTGTTTGAAGAAGGAAGCGATAGTGAAGTCAGGTATTTGTAGAGCGGGATTGGGCGTAGTTTTAGTTATATTGGCTGTATTAGCTATGCTGAGTAGCGCTTGTGGCTCATCGCTGGAGTCAGAAGGTAATCAGTCGCCAATAATCTCAGGCCTCGAAGCCAATTATATGTATGTTTACCCGTTGGGTGCCTCTGAGATTCGATGTATTGCTTCAGACCCGGATGGTGACCAGGTGAGTTTTAAATGGTCGACCACTGGTGGCAGCTTTGATGGTGTTGGACCTGTCGTTGTCTGGGAGTCCCCGAATAGTTATGGGGACTATCATATTATGGTTATTGTTAAAGATGGCAAAGGTGGTAGTGCTCAAGCTACTTTGACCCTCAGTGTGGTAACTAGACCAAGTTGGAAAGGCTGTTGTGGTCGATAGTAGCAGAGGCAACCGGACTACGGTTAGTGTATTGGGTCATCCATTTAGATTGTCAAGATGGCTGAGTTTATTTATACTTGACTCAATAATCTACAAAGGAGATGGCGATGAAATCATCCGTTTTCAAAAAGAAATTGGGCATAGTTTTACTTATGCTGGCCATAATAACTATGCTGGGCAGTGCCTGTGGTCCGGGCCAAGCACCACCTGCAGCACCGTCACCGCCGGGGCAGGGGGGTAATCAGCCACCGACAATCTCAAGCCTGACGGCAACGCATACTCAGGTTTATCCTTCAGGTAACACTGAAATCCGATGCGTTGCCTCAGACCCAGATGGTGATAAGGTTAACTTTAAGTGGTCATGTACTGGTGGCAGCTTCACTGGTGTTGGAGAAATCGTTACCTGGAAGGCCTCGGAGAATTACGGCTCTTATGACGTCACAGTTACTGTGGAAGATGGCAAGGGTGGTACCACGCAGGCCACTTTGACCTTGAGCGTGGTGGCTAACCAGAATCCGCAGATTTCCAGTCTGGTTGCCGACCCATCTACAGCCCTGCCTAAGGGCAGTTCGACAATTACCTGCGTTGCCACTGACCCCGACGGGGATGAGGTTAGATATAGCTGGTCAGCTAGCGAGGGCAATGTAACCGGTGTAGGCAACAAGGTTACTTGGGTGGCGCCGAATAAAGATGGAACTTTTGACATTACAGTCCTCGTCAGCGACGGCAAGGGCGGCGAGACTACAGGGTATGTCTCGGTTACTGTGTCTGCAGCTAGAAAAACGGTGACTATCCCTGTGGTTCAAGAGGAAACTGGCACGGTATCTTCCGATGGAGATAGGGATACTTCCAAGACTATGGCCGGAGATGATGATAAAAATGTTGGCTACCGTGCTTTTTGGAGCTTTGACATTTGGAGTTTGGTAGGCACTGAGATACAAGACGCCAAGCTGGCTTTCACTACCAAGAGTAAAGCTGGTGACCCCTTCCCGAGCACCACAGGACTTAGCGGGTTACGGTTGTGGAAAGTTAACTATGGTCGGGGAGGCTTGCCTGAGTTTGGTATAACTGGCGGTAAGATGGACAGTGTAGCTGCGGTTGTGACTAAACTACCCACTGTGATAGATGTAACTCCGGAGATAACCCATTTTGTCAAGGCAAGCAGCGATCGTTTTCAGGTAGAAGCTCTGTTTATGAAGATAACTAATGGCAACGGTGTTGCTGAGTGGATTGAGTGGTCAGAAGTTACTCTCGAAGTTACTTATTCAGAGAGATAACACTTGCTGATTTTTTGAGGGCTAAATTATATAAGGCAGCCTTAAGGCTGCCTTATATAATTTAGCCCTCCGACTTTGACATATTATTGCCATGGTGGTAAATTATTATTGAGTTAGCAGTCTTAGACGGAGAGTGCTAAAGATGAGTGTAGGTTTAATTGCAAGAAGAGAGGCCATCCTTAAGATAATAGTTGGCGAGTATATTGCCACGGCAGTGCCTGTAGCCTCGGAGACTATTTTCCGTAGTTATCGGCTGGGGGTGAGTCCAGCGACTATTCGTAATGACATGGCATATTTGGAAGAGGAAGGCTATATTACCCGGCCTTATACATCGGCTGGCAGTGTACCTCTGGATAAAGGTTACCGCTATTATGTAGAGTCGTTAGCTGGGGATATCAAGCTTTCTGTGGATGAGCAGCATCATATTCGCAATCTTTTTTATGAGGTGGAGGAGGAGTTTGAGAGATGGCTGAAGCTGGGGGCAGTTCTTGTGTCACGCATAGTTAGGAACGCAGCTTTGGTTACTTTTCCTAAGGCAAGCCAATGCCGATTCAAGCACTTGGAGCTGGTATCCGTACATGAATTCCTGACTCTGCTGGTCTTGGTACTGAGTGAAGCTATACTCAAGCGGCAGCTTTTGTCTTTCGACGAGCCGGTAACTCAGGAGCAGTTAACCGGTCTGGCTAGTAAATTAAATGTTATTTATTCAGGGTTGACTGGCTCAGAGATTTCAGCTAGGAAGCTGGAGCTTTCCGCTGAAGAGGAGCGGGTGACTGAGGCTGTGGTGGACATAATGGCTGCTGAAGATGAGATGGAATACGATGAACCTTATCTTGAAGGGTTACGTTTGATGCTGGGTCAGCCTGAGTTTGTTGAAAAGGACAGGATGTTGGGTATTATGGAGCTAATGGAGGCAAAAGATTGGCTTAGACCTGTGCTTTTCCAGCGGTCAGGTGGGGAGGGAGTTCAGGTGGTGATCGGTGAAGAGAACCAGGACGAGGCACTGCGGGATTTAAGCTTGGTTTTCAGTCGCTATGGTATTCCTCACAAAGTTGGTGGCACTATTGTGGTGATTGGTCCAACTCGAATGGATTACCGCCGGGCTATTTCCGCGGTGGGCTGTGTGTCAGAAGTGTTAAGCGATTTGGTATCTGGAGTTTGCCGCGGCGATTAGAATTGCTGGATAAGGGGGTTTAGATTGACTGAAGAAGACAAAGTGGTATCTGAGAACGAAGTGTCTGAAATAGCTGGGGCTGAGGAGGTGAATGTTGAGGGCTTGAAGCAGACTTTAGCTGAGGAGAAGGCAAAAGCTGAGAAATATCTAACTAACTGGCAGAGAGCTGAGGCTGACTTCAGCAATTATAAGAAGCGTGCTGAGCAGGAAAAGAGTGAGCTGGCCGATTTTGCTAATGCTATGCCCATTCTTAATCTATTACCAGTGTTAGATGATTTGGAGCGGGCTTTTGTCTCGTTGTCTCCAAAGTTGGCGGGGCTTACTTGGGTTGATGGTATCAGGCTCATTCATCGCAAGCTTCAGGCGGTTCTGGAAGCACAAGGACTGGCTGAAATCAAGGCTGTAGGTCAGCCCTTTGACCCTAGCCTTCATGAGGCGGTGATGTATCAGGAGGGAGAGGAAGGGATCGTCATTGATGAGGTTCAGAAGGGATATAAATTGAAAGATAGGGTGCTTCGGCCAAGTCTGGTGGTGGTGGGCAAAGGCAAAGAGGGGAAGGCTGAGGAAGCAACCGAGACATAGTGAGAGATTTATTTAGGAGGAGAAGAACATGGGCAGAACAGTAGGGATTGATTTGGGGACTACATTCAGTCTGGTGGCGGTTATTGAAGGAGGTGAGCCGACAATTATCCCAAATGTTGAGGGCGAAAGGCTTACTCCCTCAGTAGTAGCCATTGATAAGAAGGGTGAACGTCTAGTTGGGTTATTGGCAAAACGTCAAGCGGTTACCAATCCGGAGAATACTATTTTCAGCATCAAGCGGCTAATGGGACGCAAGTTCAAGGACTCTGAAGTCCAGTATGATATAAAGCGGTTGCCCTATAAGATAGTCGAGGCAGCCAATGGCGATGCCAAAGTGGTGATGGGGGGTAAGGAATACACTCCACCGGAAATCTCGGCTATGATTTTGCAGAAGCTGAAAATTGATGCTGAAGCTTACCTTGGTGATAAAGTTACTGATGCTGTGATTACAGTGCCGGCTTATTTCAATGACAGCCAGCGACAGGCGACAAAGGATGCTGGAACTATCGCCGGAATGAACGTACTGCGCATCATCAATGAGCCCACAGCCTCATCTTTGGCTTATGGACTGGATAGAAAACAAGAGGAAACTATTGCTGTTTACGATCTTGGTGGTGGTACCTTTGACATTTCCATTCTTGAGCTTGGCGAAGGCACTTTTCAGGTCAAGTCGACTAGCGGTGACACTCATCTTGGCGGTGATGACATTGACCAGAGAATCATGGACTGGCTATGTGATGAGTTCAAGAAGGAAGCGGGCATAGATTTGAAGCAAGACAAAATGGCGTTGCAGCGGCTAAAGGACGCTGCTGAGAAAGCGAAGCGCGAGTTATCTACAGTAGCTCAGACAGAGGTAAACTTACCTTTCATTACGGCTGATGCTTCCGGTCCCAAGCACCTGAATATAACTCTGCCCCGGGCTAAGCTGGAGCAAATGTCGATTGACTTGCTGGAAAAGAGCATAGAACCTTGCCGTCAGGCTCTAACTGATGCCGGTCTTACTGCGGCCCAAATCAGTGATGTTATTCTGGTTGGCGGTCAAACCAGAATGCCCAAAGTTCAGGATACAGTGCGCCAGTTCTTTGGTAGAGAGCCGATTAAAGGTATCAATCCAGATGAGGCCGTAGCTTTAGGGGCAGCTATTCAGGCTGGTGTGCTCAAAGGAGACGTAAGGGAGGTGCTCCTGCTTGATGTTACGCCGCTTACTTTAGGCATAGAGACTCTTGGTGCAGTAGCTACGCCACTCATCCCGCGTAATACTACTATTCCGACTTCAAAGAGCCAAATTTTCAGCACGGCGGCTGATAACCAGCCCAGCGTAGAAATCCATGTGCTTCAGGGAGAGCGTTCGATGGCGGCTGATAATCGGACTTTGGGGCGTTTTATGCTTGACGGCATTTTGCCAGCGCCGAGAGGTGTACCCCAAATTGAAGTTACCTTTGATATTGATGCCAATGGCATTTTGAATGTTCGGGCCCAAGACAAAGGCACGGGGAAGGAGCAGAAGATCACTATCACTGCTTCTAGCGGTCTGAGCAAGGATGAGGTGGAGAAGATGGCGGGGGATGCTGAAGCCCATGCTGCTGAGGATGCTAAAAAGAAAGAAGAGGTGGAAACTCGCAACATGGCTGATACCTTGGTCTATACCGCTGAACGAACCCTGCGTGAACAAGGGGACAAGATTCCTGCTGACTTGAAGCAGGAGGTAGATGGCAAGATAGCAGCGGTGCGTTCAGCTCTTCAGGGCACGGATATAAATTATGTTCAGAGCACTGTGCGAGAGCTGTCTGAAGTGATGCAAAAAATCGGTGCTGCAGTTTATCAGCAGGCTGCGCCGCCACCGCCCGGTGGCGAAACTCCCTCAGGTGATGAGGGTGCCGGTGGTGAAGGCCCTGGTGGCGAAGAGGGTACTGTAGAGGGCGAGTTCAGAGAAGTGTAGGATAGCCGTATCCCTTATATATTTGTAATCGAACCGGCGGATGTTGTCATCAGTAGACAACCCGCCGCTTCCATTCTTAACATGTGTGCAAACATATCTGGAAATAATACCTTACATAAGGTTTTGGGTGAGCGACAATCCGTGAATACAGGGTCAAGAGGCTCACATTCGGGATGAATCCGCGAATTTAGGTGTCATTGCGGGGAGCAGGGGCAACGAAGCAATCTCGGAGGAAGGATATAACCATGGATTGTTTCGCTCCGCTCGCAATGATGAAGGAAGGACTTGCACTCACGGATTAAGAATGAACAATAGGTATTGACAGCATATTTTAAGAACCAGTAGTATAGTACAAATTTTTGCACAGAGGGAGGATGTGTTTGATATGGCGAAAAAAAATATAGCTATAAGTGGTTTGGCTATGGGGATTATAGCTATAGTGGCTGGTGTTTTGGTTCTGGCATGGCCTGGTTCGTTATACTGGATTGTTGGCATTTTTCTTATTGTGTGGGGCATCTTGGCTGTTATTGGAAGGCGTTAGTATCTAAATTTAGGTGAAAGGAGGTAGTATTCTTATGTTTGCTGTAAGTGGTTTGATAATGGGCATACTAACCCTCATATTCGGCATCATAGTCATGATTTTTCCTAGAATACTCAACTATCTAGTAGGGATTTGGCTTATTATAATGGGGATAGTGGCCATCATCGCGGCTGTGTAACTTGATAGAAATCTAAAAGCTTATCAGTTTTGGCTTTGTTTCTGCTAATGGCTGTGCTACACTGAGATGTGCTTTACTTTGGCACCTCTGGTTTCAGCTACAATGATTGGGTAGGTAACTTTTATCCTCGGGGTATGCCACGGCGGGAGTGGCTTAGTTACTATGCTCGGGAATTCAGTGCTTTGGAGCTGAATTCTACTTTTTACGCTTTGCCAAGGCTTTCTATTCTAGAAGCTATGATTGATAAGACTGGAGAAGGCTTCTTGTTTTCAGTTAAGGCAAATCAGGAGATGACGCATCAGTGTCAGCATGACAAGAGGGTTTTTGTGGCTTTTATCCATATGCTTCAGCCTTTTATTGATGCTGGTAAGCTAGGCTGTGTGTTGGCTCAGTTTCCTTATAGTTTTGGCTTCAGCCGCCAGAATTGGGATTACCTCGAGCTTTTTCGGGAATGGCTGAGAGATTTACCGGTGGTTGTAGAATTTCGCAATGCCCGGTGGCTAAAGTTAGAGGTCTTTGACTGGTTACGTAGCTATAACCTTGGTTTCTGCTGTGTTGATGAGCCGCAGTTGCCCAAGTTGCTACCATCAGTAGCTGAAGTTACCAGCAATATCGGCTATATACGCTTTCACGGGCGTAATGCAGTTAAGTGGTGGCAACATGAGCATGCTTACGAAAGGTATGATTATACTTATTCAGCCGAGGAGCTGGGAGATTGGCTGCCTAAGGTAGGCAAACTAGATAGCTTGACTGAAAAGACTTTTATCTTCGCTAATAATCACTGGAGGGGACAAGCGATAGGTACTATCCGCCAGCTTCGGTCAATGGTTGACTAGCTTGCTTTCTTTGCTAGCATAGATTAGAATAGGTTATATAAATTATGTTAAGACAGGTTTGTGAAATGGCTGATTTTGCTGAGCTTTATGAGCGGTTAAAAGAAGAGCGGGTGCAGCTCAATGATGAGCTGGAGCAGATAGAGGCTAAGATTCGGCCGATTAATGAAAGGCGAGAGGGGAGTCCCTTTGGTAAAAGGGAGGAGGAGGCCACCGAAGCCTTCGAGTTGGAGAGAAGGCTGGCCTTAGAGAAACGGCTAATGGATGCTCTGGCTGAGGTGGAGCACGCTCTGGAGAAATATGAAGCTGGTAGTTATGGTATATGTGACCGTTGTGGTCAGCCGATAGAGCCAGCTAGACTTGAGGCGCTACCCCAAGCAAGTTTGTGCCTGGATTGCAAGGCGAGCCAGATGAAGAATGCCAGGAGTAGATTGGAACGGTAGTGGGCGACGAGGGGGTATATTCCTATTTATTGCTGCCTTTGTGGTGGTGGTAGACCAGATAAGCAAGCTATGGGTTAGGTCTCATTTACTACCCGGGGAATCATTCCCAGAAGTTGGTTTTCTACGCTTGACCTATGTGCAGAACACTGGCTCTGCCTTTGGTCTATTTGCTAATCAAGCTTTCCTATTAAGCCTCATCGCCATAGTTGGGTTAGTAGTTATTCTGCTATTTTATCGTTATCTTTCTGAGTCTAACATTTTGGGTAACTTAGCTTTGGGTCTGGTTTTTGGCGGTGCTGTGGGCAATCTGATAGACCGTCTTCGCCTTGGTTATGTTACTGATTTTATTGATGTTCGCCTATGGCATGATTTTCACTGGCCAGCATTTAATGTTGCCGACTCAGCCATAACGGTCGGTACTATCGCTCTTGCTTGTTTCATTTTCTTGGCGTTGAAAAAGGAGAATGGTCATCCCTCTGGAGCCAGAAGTTAGAATACTTCAGGTTGCTGAATCAACAGTTCGTCTGGATAAGTATTTGGCTAAGGAATACCCTGAGTTATCGCGCTCTCGCCTTCAGAAGTTGATTGAGCAGGGCTATATTTTGGTTAACGGATGTGGAGCAAAGGCAAGCCAAAAATTGAACGTCGGAGATAAAATTTATGTTAGCTTGCCGCCCTCCCAACCGGTTCCCCTTATTGCTGAACCTATCCCACTAACCATAATTTATGAGGATGATGACCTTATGGTAGTAGACAAGCCGGCTGGGTTAGCCACCCATCCGGCTCCGGGACATACTAGCCATACCTTGGTTAATGCCATCTTAGCCCATTGCCCTGATTTGGCTAAGTTCGGTGATGCAATGCGACCGGGAATAGTTCACCGCTTGGACAAGGATACTTCAGGGCTAATGATTATTGCCAAGAATAACTCTGCTCAGCAATATTTGATCAATCAGTTCAAAGCTCGGTTGGTGTCCAAGGGTTATCTTGTCTTGGTTAGAGGTAAACTGAGTCCAATGCAGGGCATTATCGAAGCTCCTGTCGGGCGCGACCCAGCTAATCGCAAACGTATGGCAGTGGTAACTGGGGGTAGACAAGCTAGGACCAGCTACCGGGTTAAGAAATATCTCGGTGATTACACCTTGCTTGAGGTTACCACTGAGACTGGGCGGACTCATCAGATACGAGTTCATTTGTCAGCCATTGGATATCCGGTTATTGGCGACCCAGTTTATGGTGTTAAGTCGGCCTATCTTAAGCGACAGTTTGTCCATGCGCACCGCTTGGGTTTCTGTTTGCCAGCTGGTGGAGAATATCGAGAGTTTACCTGTGAATTAGCTTCAGACTTGAGGCAAGCTCTCACTCTTATATGTCCGAGTCAAAACTCAATTTAGGTTTTGAGTGTTGATTAATGGTGTAGCAATGTGCTACATTGTAGTTAGTGCGGGGTATGTAAAATGAAGGACGCTGATAGATCTTATAGCCAGCTTAAAAAGGAGCAGTTAGGGAGAGAGAGTGAGCTCCTGTCTCAGCTCTTGGGTAGTGTTAGTGAGTTAAAGGATTTGGCCACTTTTGAAGCCGATTTAGGCCTTCGGCGAAATGAGATTCTATTTAAGGTGACTGTGGAGATAGAGGATACCAGGAATGCCTTAAAGCAAGCTGAGCAGCTAGTTGACCGGCTCAAGAAGCATCTAAGTCAGTTGGAAGGGCTACATCGCATCCTCACTAAGAAATAAGCTTTGCTAGTCAGACGCTAGTAGAATCCTCTTCGTTTCCCACAATGCTCTTGAATTCTAGATGGTTTGATGGCGGTAATTCGCTACACCTAGAAATTGAAAGGGCTGGGTAGTAAAATTTAGTATGCCTTAAGAGGAGCCGGGATTGGAAGAGAAGCCGAAAGAATATGCTTTGGAATATGCTGGTTTCTGGGTTAGGCTTGGAGCATGTATCATCGATGGTGTAATTCTGGGGCTTATAACTTGGATAATCACCTATATTTCTGTTGCTCTGATAGTCTGGGTGACAGTCGGGTTGATAATATCGGTTACTTATTTTTGTGGTTTCTGGGTATGGCGGGGCCAGACACCGGGGAAGATGGTGATGGGGATAAAGGTGATCTGCACTGGTAGTTCTCCCGTCACCTTGCCACAGGCTCTTCTCCGCTATTTAGGTTATATCGTCTCAGCGATGGTTCTGTTCATTGGCTTTATTTGGATTGCCTTTGATAGTCACAAGCAGGGGATACATGATAAGATTGCTGATACCTATGTAGTAAAGCTGCCACTAAGGCAGGTGGTGTTAACGGAATCTTATGCCCGAGGCGGAGTTGGCTAAGTCTGAGGCAATGGTACGGGTTCGCTTTGCCCCCAGCCCAACCGGTTATCCCCATTTGGGTAATATCAGGACTGCCCTGTTTAACTGGCTGTTTGCCCGGCATAATGGTGGCAGTTTTATTTTGCGTATTGAGGATACTGATGTTGCCCGCCAGGTGGAAGGAGCAATAGATACGATTCTAGATAGTTTACGCTGGCTGGGGCTTGATTGGGACGAGGGGCCTTATTTCCAGTCACAACGGTCGGAGATTTACCGTGAAGTCGCTGACCAATTAGTCAAGGAAGGACTAGCCTATCTTTGCTATTGTTCTCCTCAGCGACTGGAGTCGATGCGTCGGGAGCAGATAGAGCGGAAGCAACCACCGGGCTATGACCGCCACTGCCGCTATCTGGCACGAGAAAAGAGGACTGAATTGGAAGCGAGTGGTATTACTCCGGTGGTTCGTTTTAAGTCACCACTTGAAGGGCAGACCTCTTTTTACGATTTACTCCGTGGTGACATAGTCTTTGAAAACAGCACCCTAGACGATTTCGTTCTCCTTAAGTCTGATGGTTATCCTACTTATCATTTAGCTAATATAGTTGACGACCATCTGATGGTGATTTCTCATGTCCTTAGAGCTGATGAATGGCTGTCGAGCACTCCACGGCATATTTTGCTCTACCAAGCGCTCGGTTGGCAGCCGCCACAGTTTGCCCATCTGCCCATGATTTTAGGATCTGACCGGGCTAAGCTGAGCAAGCGGCACGGAGCTACAGCTATCAACGAATATCGAAACCAGGGTTATTTGCCTGAGGCGATGGTTAATTTCTTAGCCTTGCTTGGCTGGTCACTGGATGATGTGACGGAGCTTTTGAGTCGGCAAGAGATAATAAAGCATTTCTCCTTAGAGAGGATAAGCAAAACAGCGGCTGTGTTCAATAGAGACAAGCTTGAGTGGATGAACGGGGTTTACCTCCGCTGCTTGAGCTTGGAAGAATTTACCAGACAAGCTATCCCTTTTTTGGAAAGAGGTTTGCCTTTGGAAATCGAGCGCCCTCTGGAGACTCACTATACTCGCCAGATTATGCCTCTTATCCAAGAAAGAGCTAAGACTCTAGCTGAAGTGCCACAGCTCAGCGAGTTTTTCTTTGTTGACGAGCTGGAATATGATGTCAGTTTGCTTTTGGGTAAAATTGAAGATACTCAAGCAGTTAAAGCTCTCCAGGCTTCTATAGCTAAACTAGAGGCATTGGAAAATTGGGATATGGCTTCTTTGGAGGCTGTTCTTCGGCCAATGGCTGATGAGCTCAATCTCAAGACCGGCGTGTTTTTTGGCCTGTTACGTGTGGCGATTACAGGAAGGACAGCATCCCCGCCTCTATTTCAGACTATGGAGGTGTTGGGTGGGGAGCGGTGTCTTAAGCGTTTGAGAGTAGCTTTGAATAAGCTTTCGGTTTCAGAATTTGGCTGAATGAGACCTTGTCCATTTCTCCTATCATAATATTTCTAGACCCTTTGGCAATTGGGGCAGAAGTAACTGCCACGGTTTCTGATGGCAAGACGCTGGATGGAGGTGCCACAGATAGGGCAAGGCCTGCCACCACGGTGAGCAACACGGAAGTTGAAGTGGGCAGTGCCTAACTGGCCATTGGGGCGTTTATATGTGTCAACGCTGGCACCTTTGTTGCTGATAGCTGTCCGTAGGACATGGCGAATAGACTTATAAAGATTCTTGATTTCTTGGGCTGAGAGGCTATTTGCTTTTCGCAGCGGGTGGATTTTGGCAGTGAATAGGGCTTCATCGGCATACATATTGCCGATGCCGGCGATGAAACCCTGGTCAAGTAGCACAGCTTTTATCGGTGCTTGGCGTTTCTGCAATCGCTTGGCTAAAGTCTCAGCGGTGGATTCGGTGGCTAGTGGTTCAGGACCAAGCTTGCCGATAATAACCTGTTCATTCTTAACTAGCCAAAGGGCTCCTAGCCGTCTGCGGTCGCTGAAGACAAGCTGGCTACCGTTGTCAAGTTGAAAAATGGCTCTGGTATGGCAGTCTGGTTGCTTGGGATTTAGCAGTAAAGCTCCAGCCATCTTTAGATGGATAATTAGCGTTTCACTGCTAGATAAATGGAACATGAGGTATTTGCCGCGGCGTTCAAGGCTGTTTACCCTCTGCCTCACTAGTTTTTGGCAAAATTTTCCGGAAGAAGGCTGGCGGACTAGCTTAATATCGTAAATGGCAATTTGAGTGAATTGCCTTCCGATTACATGGGGCGAAAGTTCATTCTTTATGGTTTCTACTTCGGGGAGTTCAGGCAATTCTTGGCTGGCCTCCTTTACTTAGCTCACTAAGGTTGCTTACTTGATGTCCTGAGTGATAGCGAAGGGTGTCTAGACGCTGTTCCAATTAGTGCGAAGGATTCCTGGCTCCGCTCAGAATGACAAGGAAGGAGGTTGCTAAACGACTTCCTCACTATCAATTGACCGTTGGTAGTCATACACTTGTATTGTAGCTTAAACTACTTGGCTGTTAAATGGTTGCTGACTATGGTAGTATTGGCAAAGGAATCTACTTTAGAAGGACCCATTTTAGATAGGAGGCGGCGATGAAACGTAGGGGAAGGTCTATGCTAGCCATTTGTGTCGCTCTTACTGTCATGCTAGCGACTATGGGCTGTGCCAACCCTGGGCAACCTTATCTGGTTGAAGGCGACAATTACTTTGAGCAAGGGCAATGGGATGAAGCCATCGCAGAGTATACTGAGGCAATCAAAGCAGACCCTAACTTGGCGCTGGCTTATACCAATCGTGGAGCTGCCTACAACAAGAAAAATGATTTTGATAAAGCCATAGCTGATTGTGATAAGGCGATTGAGTTCGCCCCGGGGCTTGCTGAGGCTTATAGCAATCGTGGGGCTGCCTACAATGGGAAAGGTGATTTTGACAAAGCTATGGCTGATTGTGATAAGGCAATTGAGCTTGACCTGGGGCTTGCTGAGGCATTTAACAATCGAGGGCTTGCCTACGCTGGGAAGGGTGACTTTGACAGAGCCATAGCTGATTATGATGAGGCGATTGAGCTTGACCCGGGGCTTGCCGAAGCTTACAACAGTCGGGGGCTCGTCTACTACTGGGGAGGTGACTTTGACAGAGCCATAGCTGATTATGATAAGGCGATTGAGCTCGACCCAGAGCTTGCCGAAGCTTATGATAATCGGGGGGTTATCTACTATGGGAAAGGTGAATTTGACAAAGCCATAGCCGATTATAATAAGGCGATTGAGCTCACCCCAGAGCCTGCTGAGGTTTATAGTAATCGGGGGCTTGCCTATTTTGGGAAGCAGGACTTTGACAAAGCCATAGCTGATTATAGTAAGGCGATTGAGCTAGCCCCGGGGCTTGCTCAGGCCTTTAACAATCGAGGTCTTGCCTACACTTGGAAAGATGATTTTGACAAAGCCATAGCTGATTACGATAAGGCGATTGAGCTAGCTCCGGGGCTTGCCCCGGCTTATTACAATCGAGGGAATGCTTACTACTTGAAAGGTGATTTTGACAGAGCCATAGCCGATTGTAGCAAGGCAATTGAGCTAGCCCCGGGGCTTGCCGAGGCTTACCTGATCCGTGGGTTTGCCTACAGCAGGAAAGGTGAAACGGCCAAGGCAGAAAGTGACTTTCAGCAGTGCATTGAGGTATCAGGTGACCCTCGACTGGTGGACACAGCACAGCAAGCACTGAGAGAATTCGGAAAGTAACCTTTTTGCTCCCTATGGCAAGAGTTGTTGGCTTATCCCATCTCGCCCCAGTTTTTGCCTAACTTGATATCTATCTTAAGTGGCACGCTGAGCTTTAGGGCTTGGAGCATTACTTCAGAGACCAGTTCCTTCATCGGGTCTATCTCCTCAGGCGGCACTTCAAAGACAAGCTCATCGTGAATCTGGAGAATCATTTTGCTTCTTAAGTCTCTTTTTCCCATCTCGTGGTGAAGG
>DUEX01000043.1 GCA_011170325.1 Dehalococcoidia bacterium
AACTTATCGCAAAGGGAATAGTAGATACAAATCTTGATGGAAACTACAGAGATGATCTTGCTTTGGTCGATCCGTGTATTTATGATCTCGATGACAATGGTGTTATTGATCCATGGGATGGCAGCTATAATGAAGCCGATGAGTTTGAAAACTGGCTAGAGGATAAAATACCAGGTGATCAAACCATCGGTGATTTTTATATCACTCTTTGGGAATACTATCACGAGGTATGGGTATTCACCATTGCAGACCTAGTATATCAAAATCAGGTTATTACCAACCAGGGTATAAAGAACCTTCAGATCAGGTTCTATCCAATAGAGACCATTGAGCTCGAGCCTGTTGAATAATAACCTTGATGTCAGCTGCTGAAGTTGGAAGGCAGGGAGCCTCCGAAAGGGCTCCCTGCCTCTTACAAATCCTACCTACCAAAGCCAAGATAGACTCCATCACTAACAGTCTATCACAATATACAACATTCAGTTGTTAAGTTGATTTTTCAATCAAGAGTGATTAGACAAAAAGAGTTCCTTTATATGTGACTGCACACTCTGACAAAATGTGCAATCTATCCCAAGGTAAGATTTCGCGTCAATCAGAGTAATACACTTGTGGAGTTAATCGGTGGTTCCTTGTTCTCAATGGGATCTTGGCCCCGGTTTTTCATTTGGGTAGCTTTTAGTTTCCTTGTTCATGCATATCATCTGAACCTTGCTTAGGTGGGTATAAATACTTATGAAGTAGAGGATTACCCCCCTGCGCCCCTATTCGGCCAGCTCCGTGCCGTTTTCCCGCAAACCCTATCTGGATCGTTTGGAAAACCTATCTGTTTTTTTGGGAAATGCGTAGGAGTTTGACCAAATAATCAGCAGCCAGTACGACTCTCTCGACAGTCCTTCAGGTGGCACACTGATGGCAAGGTTCGAGTCCCTTAAGGTGGACTAAGAGGGAAATGAAGGACGCTAGAAGCGTGACCATGAAGAACGGTAGGCCAGTGACCCAGGGTATATGTCCCACATGCGGGACCAAAATGTTTAGGATAGGGAAAAGCTAAAGCTGTAGATAGTAGGATTAGCAAAAGCTGAGTAGCTTTTACATACAGATACTCAGCTTTTCTGTTTCCGATTGCACATTATGGACTAATGTTACTTGGTTGAATCGAAAGAGCAACTCTGATATTGCAGGGGAGCACATGTAGCTGGAGCAGATGCTTTGTTTGCGGTGCCACGGTGGATATTGATTAAGCTAGGATTTTATTAAGTGCCTTCCTGATCTATTAGCTTCTCCTTGGCTATTCCACACCTAGCGTGGTTACTATACCCCAGCCAACCCCTCCAATAAAGCAAATTCTATAATAGATACAACAACAGCGATACAAATACCAAAACCAATGCCTTTCGCTACTTCGCCTTTACGCGCAATAGCAAAACCAGCTGATGCTAAAATCGCTACACCTATCAGACCGAGGCCGACAATAAAGCAAGTGTTTGATATGTCCGATACCCACGTCTTTCCAGCCGCATTGTGCAGTAGCTGGAAAACAATGGCAGCTATTGCTACAAGAACTGGTGGAATCACTGTAGCCAGTATAGCAACTGTACGAGCTGTTGTTGGTCTCTTTCCGGGCCGAAGTACCCATGCCAGAATACCAACAATAATCATTAGAGGAATGATAAAATTGACCATAACTAGCACCTCCTATTACTCATGCTTTATGTTTTGTGACATACTTCCGTAGATCACATTGGTCTCTCCCCAGATCTCCTCGGCACGGAGATTACAGGAGCCTTCGTGCTCAACCCTCCGTCCGTAGCCGAAGACGTTATCTATGGTTTGTAGAGAGCAGGATTGCTCTATTCGAGTTTCCCCTAGCCATAAGTATACCGCATGCATTGGCATGATAATAGGTTGCCATGTAGTCTAGGAAGAGCCTGCCCGACTTGGCCGTGCGACTGAGCAAGACGCCCTTTTGTTGCAGGCCATATCCAAGCACTATAGAATTAACCTATACGCTTCAACTGCTCACAGTACCCGTGACAACGTTACGTCAGCCTCTCCCTATCCGTCTCTTCTATTGGGCTTGCCGTGGCCTCCGCGGGCTGGCCCCTTGCCCCCCGTGAGTACCGGGAATATTACTTCAGTTGATACTTCGTTTTGTGGTATTATGCATCACTTGGACTCCAAATGACATCCCAGGTGGCCACATAATGATTAGACTAGGCGGTATTTTTGGAATAATTGGCGGTGGTTTCATCCTTTTTTCGGGTATTATTAATTTGCTTATTACCATTTTTGCTCATCCCAAATCTCCTGATGTATTAGTCTTTGGAATTATCGCTTCTACAATTGGTATTCTAGGGATACTATGTGGCATACGCGCATTGAAAACGAATAAATGGAAATGGGCGATCTCTGGTTATTTTCTATTAAGTTTGGTCATTGCCTATTTTATCATGGTACTTGTTGTCCTTTGCTTCCCTCATCTGTTCTGGTAAGTTTGAGTATTGTCTAGATAATGAATTGCCTTTTGCTGGTGTGAAAATCTCTGGAGCTTCTCCTTCCTTAGCTTCCTTACGGAAATAATGCCAGCCGGACATTTGGACTCGGTGCTCTCCGCCAATGAGATGGCATTCATGCACGTCGAGGGCGCTACAGGGTGGCCTGGGATTGGGAGTGTGGTTGCACAATAGTCAGGAATGTGGAACAGCGGTTCAGTGCGTCACGCAGGGTGCTGAATTACGCAAGGGAGAGCTTGACAAAGGCCGGTGCGCCACTCGAAGTGTCAGCGGATGGCCGACGCCCACCCACACCAACAAATGACAGACGCAACCGTTTCCATACCCGCTCAGCAGTACTATACAGCCGATAACCCGTTGGCTGCGGACTCCAGATAGGAAACCCCCTATCTGCGTGGGATTACCCCCCAGTACCCCTATCTGGCCGGCTCAGAGCCATTTTCCCACAAACCCTATTCGGATCGTTTGGAAATCCTACCTGATTTTTTTGAAAAATATGTAGGGATTAACTTGTGTAATTAGCAGCTAGTACGACTCTCTCGACAGTCCTCCGCGTGGCACACTGGCAGCAGAGTTCGCGTCCACTCAGGTGGGCCAGAGCGCATAATAGGCAGAACTTTCACTCTGGCCTTGAACCTTGCTGAATAGCTGCCATTGATTGTAGTTTAGCAGTGGCTATGATGTAATATTTCAGCCTTGTGTCAAGTATATGATTACGTATAAATCGAACTCTAATTGCCCACACAAGCGAAGAGGTATAGAATGAACATGTCTGCGTTGCATAATAAGACTGCGGAGGTGTGGCAATGACCTTTTGGGTATTAGAGAATAAAAAACACTACTATGCTAAGATACACAGAGGAGAGTGCGGATGTTGTAAGGATGGCGAGGGGCCAAGGCCTGATCACACCGGATGCTGGCACGGACCATTTAGGGAGTATAAAGAGGCTCTTGCCACAGCAAAAAGCATAAAACGCAATGTCAGCAGTTGCAAATTATGCAAACCACAGTCTTATGCTTAGTTTTTCAGCTTTGTCTGCACATTCTGGACTATTGTAGCTGTGGTCCGAGGCATAAGGGCTACGCAAGAGCCTTGACAGTATCTATATAGCAAGGATATAGTGAGGAGTATAAGAGAAGATATACCATCTCTTAAGGTTAAGAAGAGGCAAGAGCCTTCCCAGGTAGATTTTTGGGGGTATCGTATGGCAAAGGGCACAATCAGACGGCTAATTAGAGACCGGGGGTTTGGGTTCATCAAGACAGAGGATGAAACAGACCTCTTCTTCCATCGCAACGAGCTTCAAGAGGTAGACTATGATTCCCTTACAGAAGGACAGCAGGTAGAATTTGAGATTGGACAGGGGCGCGATGGTCGTCCACAGGCAGTCAGGGTGAGGCTTGCTCAGTCTGAAGGCGAATAGCACCAAGCCTAGACAGCACATCTAGAGAGGGTACTGCTACGTCGTTATTGGTTTAGTCCGCTTTGCAGTTGCACAGTCTGACGGTTTGTCTAATATCCTGGTACATCTCATGGGAAAATAAACCTCTACAATCAAGGAGCAATTATAATAGAACCTTCAACGGGGTAGGACTCTCGATTCTGAAGTGTCCGTTGTTTGATGTCAGCCAAAATTGGACACTTTAGGGACTTTAGTTAACCGACAGTTAGAGGCTTGCTCCAGCACTTAGCAGAGATGACTTGTTTTGCCAGAGCTTTCTCTGGCATTATTACAATATGGGATTGTCACCAAGTTCCTCAGGGCTAGGAGAGGTTACTTAAGAGTGCCTTGGGTTATAGGCATAATTATCGGGAGTTTCTTTGCTAATAGATCAGGCCTGCCTTTGTTGCCGTTGGCGGACTGGGCGAGTTATGGAGCATGTACTTTTCTTGCCGTTTTAGGCATATCGCTGCTAGCCCTCGGGCTGAAAGCCTGTCCTCTCACGGTCTTGAGTGGGCGTGATAGGTCTGCGCTAGTTACAAAGGGTCCCTATTCTTACATTAGGCATCCGATTTGTTTGTCCTGTGTACTTCTGGCGTTTAGTGCGGCTATCGGTTTTAAATCTGCTGTGGGGCTAATGTTAGCGCTTGTCGCCTTAGTAGTAACCTATGTGCACGCCTTATTTGAGGAAAGGGAGTTGGAACGGCGATTTGGGAGAGCATATTGCGAATATAAGTCTAGCGTTGGGATGTTCATTCCAAAGAGGAAAACTACCAAAAGCCCTAGGTGAGTGAAGTAGAGCCGATGCTGAGCAATCAACTAACCGACCGCAAAGAATGCCACATTTCGTCATATAGTTGCTCAAAGTCGCAGTTGAGAGGTATGCCAACGGTGGGACATCGTGACCGAACCTAAATTCTAGCTAGCACCGGTTGTAGTCGGTGCCAATCACCATCTCATTAATACTCTAATTTTTAATTACATACTTGATAGGTGCTATGATATAGCCAAGTGAGAAACTCATTTCGTAATACAAGCAAAGCAATGTCGGAAGTGGCGACAAAACCCGTGAGATGGCACCAGCTTGCCATCATAGCGGTTAGCCTTATTGTCATTAGTGTTGGTCTAGCTTACCTGTTTCAGAAACTGTTGATACCGGTGCAACCAGTGCTGAACCGCTTTGCTTGGTTGGCCTATTTGGGTGTCTTCGGCATTCAGTTGCTGAGTAACCTGACCATTATTGCCCCGGTGCCGGTAGCCTTGGCAATTATGGTGTCTATCGCCACCCAATGGGACCCGCTTCTAGTTGCTTTGTTCGCCAGCCTAGGTGGTGCACTAGGCGAACTTAGCGGTTACTTTGCCGGTTACATCGCGAAACAGGCTGCTATCAATGAATCCACCCCCGGCTACACCAGGATTAGAGGGTGGATGAACCGATATGGGCCGTGGGCAATAGCTTTTCTCGCCTTTCAACCTGTCCTGCCCTTTGACATCGGGGGGATAATCGCTGGGGCAGCAAAGATGTCGCTGTGGAAATTCCTGCCAGCGCTGTGGTTGGGCAGGTTTCCCAAATATTTAATCCTGAGCTACTTTGGTGTGGGAGTAATCCATTTCTTTAAGTGGTGAGTGTGGTAACCAGCCCTTCGACGACTCGACTCTTCAAGATATCTCGCTCTTGCTACTACCTTGCCCCCCATAGTCAATGCCATTACCGTTTTTGGAAGAAGGGGGCTGCATCCATTCTACTATGGAGATTTTACGAAGGGACATGGATGCCTTTAACAAAGTCTTAAATCGATTACCTCAGTAGATTAATGCCTGTACTCTAATTAGAGATTACATAGTGTAGATGTAACCTCATAATGGTAGAAAATATATTTCTAACGCATTCTTTACATAGCCATTCATTATGCCCTTCGTCTTCTTGTTGAGTAACATTTAGCCATTAAGTGCAACGCTAGACTGTTGGGCTGACAATAATAACCGTGGGCCACTCCAAATCCGCCGGCTGGGCTGAATCATATCTATTCATATAGCACTTGGTTTCAACATGCTAGCGGTCTACATCATGACTACTCAAACTGATTTTTGGATAGCATTGTGAGCACGATGGCTGCTATCCCCAGAACCAATGAGCAGAAGACTGCGGCGATAGAGCCAGTGAGGGCCCACCCCCACTTTTTCCTCTTCAGTACATAAATACCGCCTAATATAGCCAATACCTCGGCAATAAGTAATGGTACAGCCATAATAACAAGCATGACCAAAACAAGTGCTGTATTTCCCATATGCATGGGCAGAGGAATACCTTCAATTGCCGCAAAGGCTGCAACGCCGATAGCAGCAAGTGCGAGCATAATGAAAGATAAACCACCAGAAACTATATCTAGAATTCCAACAGTCATGGGCATCCATGTCTTTTCCATTCGCTACCCCCTTTATTGGCTTCAGTTTTGTGAATATCCCATTATACACCCAGCCAAAGTGGCACGGGATACCTACTGCGGAAAAAAGCCTGACAAAAGCGACAAACTGCATGCTCTTAAAGAGTAGCTAAACAAGCAATAAAAGTCCCACGAATTCTGCCCAAACTTTCTGATCTGTGAGCCAAGTGCCCTCAAGGGGACGGCTCGGCAGGCGATGAAACTTTTCACCAAAATCACCAAACCGCATGCTTATAAAAGCATTTGCGGGTTTGGTGAAAATGGTGATTTTCGGATACGAAATGGGGAGGGAAACGTCACAAAACTCACCGAAGCTGCTGTACTAAACGCTTTCAAGGTGTGGCCCGACAGGCGGTAAAAACTGGTCAAAAAAGGAGGGCAAGGGGTAAAAAAGGGTAGTTTTATCGGCTTATAAATAAGCCATAAAACATTGCTCCTTTTTGCCCTTTCGTATTCGATTGAGGGGCAAAAATGGCCGCGATGGGTAAGAAAACAGCAAGAACCCGAAAGCTAGCCGCTTGAGGCGCCACCGCATGCCGTGCCCTTAACCCGCCTCCGCCTGCCTGCCGCAGGGGGATACTTCCAGAAAATGGGCTTATAACTGCCAGGCTGCGGACCCCAGATAGGGATTTCCCTATCTGCCGGGGATTACCCCCCTACTGCTCCTATTTGTCCAGCTCAGGGCCATTTTCCCACAAACCCTATCTGGATCGTTTGGAAATCCTATCTAATTTTTTTGGGAAAATACATAGGAATTAACTTGCTCAATTCGCAGCCGGCGCACCCACTATAGGGCCTCTCCAGAGGTATGTTTACGTTCAGGTTTGAGTCCCGTATCGGGGGGCCAGAGCATACAATAGGCAGAACTTTTGGCCTAACCTTCAGCCTTGCTGAATAGCTGCCTTTGATTCTGGTTTAGCAGTGGCTATAATGCAATATTTCAGGCTTTCGTGCAGCGGATAGGTTTTTTGGATCTTACCATGTAATACTGTACAAACTAATCTACTGCCTCTATCTGAATTTGCTCTATCCTCTTTACCTCATTATTTTTGAGAGTTACCTTGAAACGCTTAAGTTCGCTATTCTTGAAGGCATACGTGGAACGAACTAAGTATTTCTTTGGATTTCCTAGGTCATCGTCGAGCATAAGAGTCAGTTCCCACAGATTGTGCACTTCGTCAACCGCATTTGCGGATACAAGCGTTGCCTTCAGAACCGGCATTAGTCACTCACCCCCATAGTGCAAGGATACCCCATACGCTGCAGGTATAGTTGCCCTCCCCATCGCCTCGCTATTGGTGGCCGGTGTTCCTTTGTATTGTAACATTGTATTTATATTATACTGTCTGAGAAGGGTCTTCTGAAGCCGAGATAAGGAGATGCTATCGTGTAGCAATATGCCCTAGTGTTAAGCTCGAAGACCGTATTGAAGCTATATGGCTCCATCACCGGCTAGCACTATTTGGTTCCAATGGGGATTAGAGCATTCAATGCAAATCTAGAACAAATTGCCCGGCACTACTTGATTTTAGACTGTTAAACAACTGCTCAGTACTCATGACTAAGCCGAAGTTTTCTTTGACCTCGGCAATAGTGGTCTCATAAAACTGATCGTTCAGAGAAGCAGTGGCATCAGACAGAAGTATCACATCCCAGCCCCTGTTAAAGGCATCACGCAGTGAAGATTCCACGCAAATAGAAGTGTCAATTCCTGCAAAGACGATTGTGTCGACCCGTAGTGATCGCAACCACAGTTCAAATTCGGTATCCTGAAAAAGGGAATCTCGCCTCTTTTGCACAACAAGGTCGCCGCCTCCGGGTTTCAAAGCCTCGATTATATTGCTATCCCAAGTATCTCGAATGCAAAGCGGTATTTTCTTAATACGTTCGTGGCGTTTGCTGGGCAAGATCCTATGGTGCTTGTCAAGCATATCGATGCCAGATTCCTCACGAATTGCCTGAGAAAAGAACACTGGTATCTTTAGGGATTTCGCCCTTTGGTGAAGTTGCTGAACGGTAGGCACAATTCTCTGATACTTTGATATATCATAACCAAGCTTGTCAAATGACCCTCCACGAGTCATGAAACTGTTTTGAAGGTCAACAATAGCGAGTGCGGACGAATCCTGTATATCACAGCTCTACTAAATTAAACATGAGTGGCAGGCGAGGAACGCACTTAAATGCGAAGTCCCACAGTTGCCTTGGATTTTTATCACAATCCATATTACATTATGCATATTGTATATTCGCTAGCAGCGTATCACCGAGAAGTCGAATTTACGTTGAACTTTTGCATATGCTGTCCACGAGCACAGTCATGCACATTGAAAGTCTAAGACACAAAATCAGGGTTTCAATCTGTCTACAAATTGCTCTATTCGGGCCCTCTCAGTCTCGTTTAGCAGGTCACGTTCAAAGGCGGTGATATCAAGGAAAAGCTGGACAGGCTCAGGTACCTGCCATAAATTTTCGTCAGCATACTCATATCCATACCGCGATGAGCTCCCGAGCTTTTCGCAAGTGATTTCATCGCTGGAATACCCTAGCCTAATCACCAATTCACTGTCGAAGCCGTTCTTTTCCGCAACCTGCTTTAGAATCTCGTGAACGCCAGTACCATGCTGAACCGCGCTCTTAGGTCTATAGGCATAATCCTCGCCCAACCCTAATTTATGGGCAAGAACACGGTGAACAAGCTTCCCCAGACTGCTTGGAGAATCAACCTTAAGTTCTGGAATTACGTTTAGAGCTACATTCACTACCTCGGGGGCTAAATAGGGGAATCGCATTTCCATACCTTGGTCCATGGCTATCTTATTTTCCCTGTCCAGTGTCTCTATGTCGGCACGACCCAAATCATCCGTCATCCTCTGGCACAGACCTGCATAACCTTCCTTCTCCAAAACTTTGGGGTACCACTCATAACCACCCCATAGCTCGTCAGGGCCCTGCCCAGAAAATACGACCCTAATACCGTCTTCACCAGCCATTTCCATCGCGGCATAGATACCAATGCCAGCCTCAACCTGCACCAAATCTCTCTCTTCAACCGCCTCGATTACCTTAGGTATATAAGCCTCAATATCACAAGAGTCTAGCTCTTTTACTCTGCACTCCAGGCCTATCTCCTGAGCAAAAGATTGAGCGTTGTCTGTGTCCTCAGAGCCACGTACACCTGCGGTATAGGCAGTCACATCTACGCCTTTATCAGCAGCCAGCTTACTGAGCAGTTTGGCTAGCAAACAGCTATCTACACCACCCGATAGTAGCACACCGACTTCATTCACATCTACAAGCCTTTTCTCGATGGACGAAACGAGTGCCTGCTGGTAACACTCGGTAGCCTCGAACAGGCCCCTTATTTGGGGTTCTTCACGAGTCGTCGGTGAAATACCATCAATAGCAATCCAACTCCCGTTAGCTATTGCCATAGTGCCAGCTCTCAGAGCCTTTACGCTGCCCATCCCTATTTGCCATAACGCCTTTTTGTTAGAAGCAAAGGCCAGAAGACCGTCATCATGGGCAAGATAGACGGGCTTTGTCCCTAGAGAATCACGGATTATTGCTATCTCTCCTTTGTCATCTGCCACTAGCACATAGCTACCATCTAGCATCCCGGCAATGGACTTCAATTTGGTTGTTAGGGTACCCGACCGTTCCTTCAATAACCGAGCTATCAGCTCACTGTTGTTTCCAGACAAAACATGCCTTGTGTGGAGGCCAGCTGATACCTCGCCCGGATTGTAAAGCTCACCCTCGTACATCACGCCTCTTCCGTGTGGAAACTCAAAAAAAGGGGGCTCCAGTGATTTGTCTCCTGTGGGAACAGAGAGCTGGGCCAACACCTCCCTGCCTCCAGTGATTTGTGATGATTCTGCCGGACGCCTATCGATTACTGACCAAACGGCCGAAGTACCAGGTTGCATCACATCAAGCATAGAAGCTATTTGGGGAACTAGTTCGACGTCACTGTCAGTGATAATGCCGGCTATCGGACTCATGAATACCTCCAATCAAAATGGAGATGGCTGTGAGAAGACAGCCAAGCTTCGCACAGCCATCTCGATTAGGTCAATAGAATCGTAACAACGGCTGTTATTCTAGCATACTCAAATTCGAGCGTCAAATTCGCCATCAGTCAAAGGAAGTTCCCCCACGGGCCTAGTCTAAATAGTCTTTAAGCTTTCGACTCCGGCTGGGATGGCGCAACCTACGCAATGCCTTAGCCTCAATCTGACGGACCCGCTCTCGGGTTACATTAAACTCCTTGCCTACCTCCTCTAAGGTTCGGGCTCGTCCATCCTGCAAGCCGAATCTAAGTAGTATGACCTTCCTCTCTCTACTGGTTAGGTCAGAAAGCGCTGTGTTTAGCTGTGCTTTAAGCAATTCGCGTGACGCAGCGTCTGCTGGTGACAAACTAGCTCTATCTTCGATAAAGTCACCAAGGTGGCTGGTCTCATCTTCGCCAATCGGCGTCTCTAAAGATATCGGCATTTGGGACAGCTTCATGATTTCCCTTACTCTCTCTGAAGAGATTCCCATACATTTACCAACTTCCTCGTAACTCGGTTCGCGCCCATACTCTTGAGCTAGAGTACGATTTACCTTCAATAGTTTATTGACAGTCTCTACCATGTGCACTGGAATACGAATGGTCCGGGCGTGCTCAGCTACAGCCCGGGTGATAGCCTGTCTGATCCACCAGGTGGCATAGGTGCTGAACTTATAACCCCTCCTGTATTCAAATTTCTCCACGGCCCGAAGCAGGCCAAAACTCCCTTCCTGGATGAGGTCGGGAAGTGGCATTCCGTGTCCGATATACTTCTTGGCAACGCTGACCACCAAACGCAGATTTGCCTGGGTAAGTCGTTCCTCTGATTTCTTTGCTGCTCGCTTGACTTTGTCAAAATGGCCCTTGAGCCGCTGGCTATTAGAACGAAGCTGAGAAAGGAACTGGGGATTAATCGGCTCGGTCAGCAAAGGTCTCATGTCGCTCCATCTCATTTCCCATCCTATAATCTTCAGTAATGCTGGCGGCAAGAGCCGGCTAACTATTGAAATGTCTATCAGGCTTTCCACGACTTCTGAGGTGCTCTTGCCACTGGCTTCGGCAATAACTCCTGCCAGTCGCTGGTCGATTACACCGTCAATGGCCGCCCGCAGTTTAGGCTCCGGCATTGTCCGGACTACGCTATCTGTAGCCGCAATCCCAAGTTGCCCGGCGAGAACGTCAACCATCGGCTGAGAGGCGGCTAAACGGCGAATCAAATAGATGGCTACACAGATGGCCGAAGGATAGACGCCATGCCGCTCGGAACAAAGCTCTTCGATGTTCTTCAGATACTTGGCTTCTTCTATCTTGCTTGCCAATGCCTTCTCGTCACGTGGAGTAAGAAGTGGGACCCTACCAATCTCGCTGAGATACGTACTAACCAGGTCGTCAATTGTCCCATGCTCGCCGGCTTTTGCTTGGAGCCTAAGTACAGAACGAGCCTTTGTTTCTGGTTTGCGGTCTTGCTCCTCTTCAAGCTCAGCGGCCTCTCTGTCCTCCCGAGAGGAATCGATTTTGGCAACATCCCTCTGGATCTCCTCTCGGCCAAAAGCATCCCAAGCACCGTCGGAAACCCCAAGCGGCTCACCCTCAGGCCTGATTCCAAGCACTTCCTCGGAGTCCAGGTCACCATTATCTTCTGTATCCGGGAGAGAATATGGAAGCTGGTCATCTCCAGTTAGACTCACTGCTTGCTCCTCTTTTTTACCGGCCGGTGCCTTTGCCATGCTTGCTTTCGTCGTCTTGACCGGTGCAGATAACTTTATCAGGTTGCCCTAGTAATTGTTCTTACAGGACAATAGCGACTGTTGTGTTCTTTTACACGGTATTAACCGCTCGGTAAAACCATGGCGAGATTTTGTTTGTTCCTTACCCTAACTTGGTCGCACTCGCGTTTAACTTCTCTTAGACTTCTTGGGGCCTTTTCTTAGATAGTCGGAGGTCTTCTTGTACCCTTTTTGACCTGCCTTCTTTTGCTTTCCTCTCTTCCCCATAGCCCTCGCTTCACCAGAGTCTGACAAAGTCAGCCTGTAACGTCTCCAACCCCTTCCCCGATTGCTCTTGCTCCATAGTTTTAAACTCCGCTTACCAGTTAAACCCGATGCCCTTCTCTTCCGCACCGGGAGGTAAGATTTTCGAAATCCAATCCCCAGTGCCAAACCGATTATATGCCATCCCTCTACAAATTCTTCTCAGCAACCCCCATCGCTCTCAGTTCATCTTTGTCATCTTCTATTAAGCTGTCTATGCGTTGACTAACATCCTGCTCTAAGTACTTCGCATAAGCTCCCCGGGCTGGCGGAGAACTCCTTACCGCTTCCTTAGCTCTTTGCCACTCATCATTAATGAACTCGGCTAGTGACCGCTCGTTTCAAACGGTCGAGAGAGATGACTTCCTCACACGAATAAGGCTCTGGTGACCAAATTTCGCTCGCCATGTGACAATCCTCGAATCGTATCCCACCATCTGTTAAACCTCACACGTTACCCATTCTCGCCCGTCTCATCGGAGGCGGTTTTCAGCCTTATCCTGGTTTCTGTAGCCTCAAGCACGTCATCATGCGTAATGAAAAGATCGCTAGCAGGCGCCTTTCTGTTAACGATGAATTTGGTGATCTCACCGGTCAAGGTATTGCGCATCAGGTGGTTAAGGGTTCCCAACAACTTACCGTTTCTATCTACCACCTCAGCTCCG
>DUEX01000044.1 GCA_011170325.1 Dehalococcoidia bacterium
AAGATGACTGATGTCGATATCAAGGAAACATTCGTAGTTATCCTTGGTTAAGTGTATGAATCTTGAAGAGTATATATATGAAGCGGCACTTAGTGTTAGCCATTGAAAATGAATAAGCATAAGGAGGTGCTACAAAAGATGGGAAGATTGGACGGTAAGGTGGCCTTGATTACTGGAGGTGCTTGTGGTATTGGGAGGGGGCATTCCGAATTGTTTGCTAAGGAGGGGGCTAAGGTCGTAGTTACTACCAGGAAGAAGGTAGATGTGGGAACAGCGTTGGCTGAAAGTATCAAGGAACAAGGTGGAGAAGCTATCTTTCTTAGACTCGATACAACCATTGAGGATGACTGGAAAAAGTGCTTGATGAAGTCACCAAGAAGTATGGCAAGCTGAATATTCTGGTCAACAATGCTGGTGTTTCATTTGCGAAAACGATAGAAGAGACCTCCCTTGATGAGTGGAACTGGTTGATGAATATAGATTCCACCGGGGTTTCCCTGGGCTGTAAATATGGCATTGAGGCTATGAGGAAAAATGAAGAGCCATTGCCGGATTCCGACGACCCTACCTTTATCGTTAGGCCTTTTGACCTCCAATTGGAAGCCATAGCCGAAGAAACAGGACTAGCCAAGAGGAATGTGTTCTACCGAATGTCAGCAACAGCTTTGCTTGACCTCAAAACCCAGTGAGCAATGATTGCTTCACCGGATCTTCGGCAAGAACATGCCCGTTTTTGTTTGGTAGTCGGTGTAGCTCTTGCCATATAGCCTAGTCATCTGTTTCTCCTCTTCTTTGGCTTCCAAGTACCAAAGTGGTATGAATGCTACCATCACTATAAACCATAACCAGGCGAAGAATATTAGCCCCATTCCTGTGCAGATAACATACATGCTCGTGTAGATGGGGTGTCGGATGAATCTAAATGGCCCAGCCTCAGCCACCCGTTTAGCATCGGCAGCTTTTATAAGTGATAGTGTAGCCCAAGTAAAGACGACAGCTCCCGTGACAACTACAGCTAATCCCAGGATAAACAAGACTCTGTTATCGGCTGCGAAGCCCGATCGACTAGCGGTGAACTGTGATACAAATAACAAGACTCCGAAAGCAGGTCGTAACAAAATGTGAAGCAACCTTGTCCTACGCTTGCTCTCCATGGCTACGTTTATTAACCCTTCAGGTCCTTAATAGTGACTCCCACCTAAACTTGTGAGAATCCTTCCTGCCTTCTCCTCCAAATCTGCTCCCTCAATTAGTAAATTGGTTACTTGCCTAACACTTGGCCTGTTTTCAGTGCCACTGACCTATCCCCACTAATTGGTTCACCTTTCTGAGTAAAAATAACTGCTATGATTGCCCTATGCAATGAACAACCCGCCCAATTGTTGAGTATGGGAAGATGCCGTCAATCGAGTTTGTATCTATTATCTGATTTGTGCACTCTTGCGCGCTTGGACTTCTCCGACAACCAGCCTATTCGTTCCACTTGCCGCCGGTCGAAATCTGGTACATATGGTTTTATATCTAAGAGTGGGGTGCCGTCCACAATGTCTACATCCTCAATATGAAGGATGTTATCTTCTACTGAAACTAGGCGTACCACAGATATACCAATTGGATTTGGTCGAGCTGGAGCACGCATAGCAAATATGCCATGTGTTTTTTCTTCCATGAACGGTCTGGCTTCGAGAGCATATCCTTTAGACAAATGAAAGTGATAGATAAGGATTATGTGTGAAAAACCATCCAAATCCTTCAACCCGGCGGAATATTCTGCAAACACTCGAACGGTCCCCTTTATCCCTGAGGCACCACTAGGCTGAATTGGCATACCCTCAACTTCTTTAAATGGTGAGTGGATTATTCCTATCGGATTATAATTGACATCGACCATCGCAACACCCAGTTTATTCTATATAACTAAATGATAGCTAAATGATAATCAGCCAACTTACGGTTTAGTGGCCATCATTATAGCACATGGTAGGTCCGCGAGCACTGCACAGAACGCTAGACTATGCAATCCTGAGAGCCTATTGACATTAGAAGAAGCCTAGACTATCCTAACTCTAGACTAGAAAAGAGGAGGTGAATCAATGCAAGCATACTGTGTGAAGTGCAGGGTGAAGCGGGAAATGAAGGATCCCAAAAGCATTACCATGAAGAACGGGAAGCCGGCAACCCAGGGCGTGTGCCCTGTATGTGGGACCAAGATGTTTAGAATCGGTAAGGGCTAAGAATTGTACCCGGTCTCGGGAAAATAGGGGAGTTGGATATCTCATAGCGGATATCCAGCTCTTTTACTGTCTATCACATTTAACAAGCCATCGTTACATTCGATGCCACAAGTCATCATCAGCATAGCGTCGCATTCCTCGATCTGCCGGCGGTAAGGCTTCAGGCGCTCCTTATTCCAGGGAGCGTAGCAGGTGAACTCCCCGAATGGTACAGTAATAGCTGCCAGGATGTCCTTCCCGTGCTTAAAGAGGGTCTCTGCCATTTTCTTTACCTCGGGGTCACCGCCAGTGTGAAAAACTGTAGTGTAACCGCCACACCCCATTAGAACTATTTTCTGTTTACCATCTAGGAATTGCAGAATCTCTTCAATGGGTTTTTGCACTTGTCTAATCATGCTTTGTCTTCTTTCTCTATAAATAGTGATGGATTAAGTTCGTAGATAGGCGTCCCTGCCCTGTGCACTTCAGCCAGTGAGCCTAGTTTAGGATTCATCACTCCACTTCCTTTAAGCTCGGCTATCAGAGCATCAACCCTATCTCCTATACCCAACTCAGCACATACTTCCTTTATCTGAACCACGGTAATCCTGCAATCTCTAGCCTGTTGCCCTAACCTTTCGACCAGTTTTGGCATTTGCTCCCAGGCTGGTTCACCCATCTCACTGCCCAACTTTGAAGTTACGAGTCCCATTTCACTTAATCTCTTCTAAGAGCAGGCTTTTCAGTCGGGTTAGGGAAATCCTATATGGTTCTAGGGGGATTCCCATCCAGTCGGAGAACTCAAGGATTTTCTCCGGATCCTTTTCCATCAGTTCATCGTAAAATCCTACAGCATCTAACATAATTGCTCCTCCGGTGTGTTTCGGGAAATTTTCGTTGGCTAAACCTTTATCCCAGTCCTGATACACGTAGTGGCGATATTTCATCCATCCTGGTGTAAACCAGTAGATGTCTTTACCCTGGCGTATCTTCTCTCTTTCTTCAGCACTGGCTAGCATATCAACACAATGGGTAGCTTTTATTCTGGAAATCCTGACCCCAGGTTCCTCTTGCTCCTGAATTATGGTATCTATTTTGCGATACGGGTTATCAGCATTGACATAGCAGAACTTGCCACCATAGACCACGATAATTTTGCTAGCATATTTCTTAGCGATACCTATTTGTCTTATGAGCTGGCTTTCAAGTTCTCGAGGAACCTCATGCCGCCCGGGCTTGGTATAGAGGATTTTTCTGGTATCCAGAAAGCCACTATTCCTCAGATAATTTAGTTCCAGGTTCACCGTTCCACAAGCAACGATAGTATAATCATGAAACAAAGCCCTATCTTGCAATTTCACTTCCTCCAAGTTATGACCATCAATTACAGTTTTAGCACAATGTGCCTTCTGTCTTCTCCCCGCTTCTTTTGCTCTATCACAAGGTCGATATTATCACGCACAGCCGTAACTGCTTGGTTTACACCTTCCATCCTCGCCACTACACAGACAAATTTTTTGGATATTCTAGGAAGATTAGGCCCAAATTTTCTGCCCACAATAGCATCTACACCTTCTAATACTGAGGAGGTAGCCTTAGCCTTCTCTGGGTCTCCATGCTTCATTGATTCATCCCCCTTAAGCTTAACATTCTTCCTTCGTTCAGCAAGCCCTTGTTTGTTATTAGAGAACTTGTAAACATAGAAGTATTTCGCCATACCTACGTGGTCGTCATTCAAGTTCTTCCTATCGTCTGTGCCGAAGGCTATTAACAACTCCATGACTAGCTACCTTTCAAGGGGTAATTCTTCTCACCAGCCCGAATTGGAACTTCAAGCCTTGCCTCCCTTAGCTTACTGAGCTCACTCAGCTTCTTTTCCATCTCCCCCTGCCTAAACCTCTTCTTCTCATGCTAGCTGTAGCGGATTCATCCTTAAACCTAAAGCGAGTTATCATTTCCCTGCCAATCTTAGGGCCAGGGGAAACTCTCTCTGCCTTCTCATTGCCATAATGCTCACCGCCTCTTATTGCCTTCAGGTTTTCAATCCTAGCCAGGATATCATTCACCTCCTGGGATAATCTCTTAGCCTCTTTTTTTATGTCCCTTAAGGTTTCTATAGAAGGGCTGACCTCTGCTCTCGGGGTAGAAGCGGATTGTCTCCCATAACTATAGGCTGGCACCTTCACCTCAATAATTTCACTTATTCTGTACCCTGCCCAGGGATTCTGTCGGCAGCCGAAAGGTGAGGCTCTTCCTTCAGCCACTGCTCTGGCGAATTGGCCGCAGCTTTCAAGTCCACAGAAACCGCAATTTAGCTTAGGCAGGACTTCATAAATTTCCCTTATTTTCTCCTTGCTACTGACTGCCATGTTTTTTCCTTATCAGTCAAGATGTCTTTAACTGCCGGTTGACTTCCAAATTAGCTTCGGGCACGTACCATGCCTGGGCTGAAGAGACTTTGGAGCGGTAGAGTAACCTATGGCAAGCGGGGCATTGCCATACTTCATCCTTTTTGTTATCCATAAGGAATGCCATCTCTACTCGGCATAGACAGGTGAGCTTCTTCATCGTGTTTAATCCCTCCCTGTAATGAGTCTTTACACCTCCAAAATGGCTTTTCGAGCTCGATAGTCGGATTTAGCTTATAACTATATATCGGCTAGATTTTGACCTTTTTCGGGGAGGCCAAAATTACTTTATTTACCCTCCTCCTTGTAATTCTGCCAACACTTGGGATAACATCTCATTGGCTTTTTCCAGCTCTTTTGCTACCTGTAATGCCCTATTGTAAATCGGAATGCTCTCCGCATTTTCGGCTTTCTTGGCCCATTTCCTGAATTTCTCACTATGCTGTTTGTTGTGCTCAGTCCAGGAGGTTAAAATCACTTTAAGCCTACCCTTCTCGTCTGTGGGAAAACTCTGGAGAATGCCATCAACCATTGTCTGGATGGTATGCTCAGGAACTGCACCGAGGATTTCGTTAACCTTCTGCCCATCAGTAAAGAACATCTGCATCGGTATGCTCATAATCTGGTACTTCATTGCCGTCTGCTGATTTTCATCCACATTGATTTTGCAGAACTTGAACCTGCCATCATATTCCTCTGAAAGCTTGTCATATATGGGCGAAACCATCCGGCAGGGACCACACCAGGGCGCCCAGAAATCAACCTCCGTAGGAAGGTCTGACCTGAGAACCTCTTCCTCAAAATTTTGATCCGTAACTTCTATTACCCTGCTCACATTACCTCCCTTAGTGTTCGTTTCTACTTCGCTGTTCTTTCTTGAAGTTTGAAATTTTGCCCCTTTCTAGGTCCTTATTATCATGAATAAGTGTCTCGGCAATTTCTTTCTCTAAACGAAATTTCGCATTTTCTATCTCGCTTTCAGCCTCAGACTCCATATGTTTTGGCCAGACTGACATAAAGGCAGAGGGTTTCATGATTCTATAAATTTCCTTTAGTAATCTTTTTCTCTCACCTGCCTGAGGAAAATAGTAAGAATGAAAGACATCGAAGAGGAGAACCACGTCTACAGACTCATCGGTTAACCCCATTTTTGATCCCCCTAATGTCTCCATTCTTTCTATGTTTCTCAAGCCGGCTAGTTCAGCCTTTCGCATTAGCTCATCCAAGGCTTCCCTATCTTTATCTAGGGCATACACTCTTCCCCGCTCACCAACTATTCTGGCGGCCGGGATGGTATATGTCCCAGAGCCACAGCCAAAATCCAATACAACCTGACCTCTCTTCACCCCTATCCTTTCTAATACCTCAAGGGCTTGTGATTCCAGTTTAGTTTCCTTATCTCTGATATGTAGTACAGAGTCACGCATTACTTTTGCTCACGAAATAGTTAAAGGCAGACATGGCAGCAGTGACACCATCCCCAACTGCAGCAGCAATCTGGTGAGGTGAGTGCCTGCGGATATCGCCAGCGGCGAAAATACCAGGGGCTGAGGTAGCCATCATTTCATCAGTAACAATGTAGCCAATATCGTCTAGTTCTAGGATGTTGAAAAAGCTGCGGCTATTGGGCAGGAGCCCGATGGCGACAAAGACACCATCTACTTTTAGGGTGGATTGCTGCCCTGTTTTAACATTGCGCAGCTTTAGCCCCTCCACTACTTTGTCACCCAGGACGTCTTCCACTACCGTACTCCAAATAAATTTCAGCTTGGAATGGGCAAAGGCTCGCTCTTGAAGGACTTGTCCTGCCCGAAGCTGGTCTCGCCGATGTATTACGTAGACCCTATTGGCATGCTGGCTCAGCTCTAGGGCATCGGTAATGGCGGTATCACCTCCCCCTACCACTGCTACTACCCGGTCGCGGAAGAAGAAACCATCGCAGGTAGCACAATAGGAAATGCCACGACCAGAAAGCCTTTCCTCACCGGCAACTCCCAGTTTGCGATACTCTGAGCCAGTAGCGATGATTAGGGTCGCAGCTTCAAAGCTACCCTCAGTGGTAGAGACAGTATAGGATTTCCCTTGACTAAGCTCAGTAACCTCGGCGGTTAGCACTTCCAAGCCATATTTAACTGCCTGTTGATGCATGAGTGAACCTAGCTCGGCACCTGAGATGCCTTCGGGGAAACCGGGGTAATTCTCTATCAGGGTAGCATTTACCATCTGGCCTCCAACTGCCCCACGCTCCAGCAACAGGCTCTTGAGTCCTGCTCGTGAGGTGTAAAGTCCAGCGGCAAGCCCGCCAGGGCCACCTCCAATAACGATTACTTCATACCTAGCCATCGTTTACTCCATTTCATATTCTCTATAATCTATAAACCCTTCCAGCCATCCTGCTCCATAGCCAAGAAAGCTTGTCGTTCTTCTTGACTCATCTCCGCTATCTTGATTTTCACTTTTGCTCCCAGTTTCGTCACCGCTTGGCGCAGGCTGTTCACAAGATGGTCCTTGATTAAGGCAGGGATACCAAGGAAAGGAAGCATGAGGGTAAGCGTAACCTCATCATCCTTCAGGGTTATATCTTTAACCATTCTCAGTTCAACAAGGGTACGACTAATTTCGGGATGCACTACCTGTCCTATTGCTTGATAAACATCTTCTTCCAAGATATTCTTGGCCATTATGCCTCCTCTCTATCTATTCCACCTTAAATACTGCTTAACCCTATTGCACCAAGGACACGAAGATGAGGTGAAGATTATAACCCTTGGCTGAGTAGAAGCCGACATATATACCTCCTGCTCATTCTCCTGTGCTGCTCTCAGAAGCTGTGCCGGCATGTTTCCCAGCCACAATCACGGTGAATCCACCGCTGGAAGAATATCCTCTCTGTGGCAATTCCATACGTTTTACCTTACCGGGATGCTGAAAGAGCGTTGAAATAACCTTCTCAATTAAAAAGCCTGCTCGTTCCAGTAATCTTGCTACGTCATCATATCGGTAGAAGGTAGCGTATTTATAGAAACGGTGCCCCTGCTTTTTCTTCCGTTCATAGAACCTAGCCCAGGGACTTTCCTTTAGAACCAGACCCAGGACTATCTTTCCCTCTGGCACCAGAATGCGGTAGGCCTCCTTCAAGACATCCAGCGGTGAGTCCACGAAGCAGAGGGTAACAATCAGAAATACAGTTCCAAATGATTCCTTGTCAAAAAGCTCCTCCTCTCCCCATCCGAGAAATGCAGTTATCCCCCTCTGTCTTGCCATCTCAAGTAGCTTGACTGAAGGATCAACCCCGGTCTCTATCCCCAGAGCCTGGGCAAAGCGGCCACTGCCTACCCCCACTTCGAGCCACGGTCTCGGTAGGGATGGCAGAACTTCTTGGAATGCCTGCACCTCAATGGCAAAGATAGATTTCCCCTCCCGCTCGAACCAGGCATCATAGACTGAAGCTAAGCTATCAAAAGGGACTGCTCCGGTGTTGCTGCATCTTATCCTTACCCTTGATTCTGAAGCTGGGTATTTTCGGCTGAACACGGTCTTTTCCTCTATTTCATTTAGGCTTCATCGCCTTTGTTGGAGCTACTTTTAAAAGTAGGGTGTGATGCTGCTCTAATATTATTTTGGAAGTGGAGAAATATACTTCGAGCACTCTGCCTGAGACAAACTTTTCTTCTCCAAATAACGTTTCCATTTCCACACGCTCACCGTCGAATCGCATGTGGGCGATGTCCCTCAGGATTGACTCATCGCTCCCCTTACTTAGATAGGCTGTTGCCAGGCACATTTTCAAACACCTCTCTCCGACGGTGTAAGAGCAGGCAGTCTAAGACATCTCTAATCTCCTCTGCTGCCCTCCCCTTGCTAAGGACGCTACCTTCTACACTGGACTTAAAG
>DUEX01000045.1 GCA_011170325.1 Dehalococcoidia bacterium
ACTTTCGGGTCTCAACGTCAGGTGCAGCCTAGAAAGCCGCTTGCGCCACTGGTGTTCCTCCCGATATCTACGCATTTCACCGCTACACCGGGAATTCCGCTTTCTCCTACCGTCCTCAAGCCTCTTAGTATCGAATGACCTCTCCTGATTGAGTCAGGAGATTTCACACCCGACTTAAGAAGCCGTCTACACCCGCTTTACGCCCAGTAAATCCGAATAACGTTTGCCTCCTACGTATTACCGCGGCTGCTGGCACGTAGTTAGCCAAGACTTATTCCTCGAGTACCGTCATTATTCTTCCTCGAGAAAAGGGGTTTACGACCCGAGGGCCTTCATCCCCCACGCGGCGTCGCTGCGTCAGGCTTTCGCCCATTGCGCAAAATTCCTTGCTGCTGCCTCCCGTAGGAGTCAGGGCCGTGTCTCAGTCCCCGTCTGGCTGGTTATCCTCTCAGACCAGCTACTGATCGTCGCTTTGGTAAGCCATTACCCTACCAACTAGCTAATCAGACGTAAGCCCCTCTTCAAGCACCCTAGAGCTTTACTGAAAAGCTTCTGCTTTCCAGCACATGCGGTATTAGCTTCTCTTTCGACAAGTTATTCCCCACTTAAAGGTAGGTCACCTACGCATTACTCAGCCGTTCGCCACTCCCTGATAGTCCTTGCGAATTATCAGAGCGTTCAACTTGCATGCATCAGGCACGCCGCAAACGTTTATTCTGAGCCAGGATCAAACTCTCTGAACAAAATCTTCCTTCCACTATCCAGTTGTTAAGGTGCTTTCTCCGAAACCGTTAATTATCTTAGCACAATCTTGAATGCCCTGTCAATAGTTCGAGTCAAATGGTACTAACCTCTTATGAGTGCTGATCTGCTGGTATTCCTCTTTGCTGTCCATAAGCCTGGCTCCTCTGGTTACACTTTTAAATGATTTAGTTGATACTGCAGTTTTACTTGTTTTTTGGTATCATTATATGATATATTAAATGTTAAGAGATTTTACTTAGCCGCTAGGGGTGCTCAAGCAAAGGCTTTAGGCTGAGACTCTGCTAAAGTGGAGAACCCTTGGAACCTGATCTTGGTAATTCGAGCGGAGGGAAGCGGTTCAAACCAAGGGTTTAGTGCTGCTTACTAAGGCTCTTGGTTTTCTCTTTTGGAGGAAAAATGACTCAACTAGAGTTGGCAAAGCAAGGTATTCTATCGCCTCAAATGAAGCATGTAGCTCAACAGGAGAGTGTGAGCGAGGAAATTATTCAGCAATACGTAGCTGAGGGCAAAATTGTAATTCCGGCTAATGTTAATCATGGTAATCTCGTTCCTTGTGGCATAGGCAAGGGGTTAGGTATTAAGGTTAACGCTAATATTGGCACCTCGTCAGATTATGGCACTATAGAAACTGAATTAGAGAAACTGCGCGTAGCAACCCATTTTAGTGCTGATACAATTATGGATTTGAGCACTGGGGGTGATATTTCAACTATCCGCCAGGCTATTATTGCTGCTAGCACCTTGCCTGTAGGCACTGTGCCTATATATCAAGCTGGGATCGAAGCCATTGAGCGACGTGGAGCAATAGTAAAGATGACTATCAATGAAATTTTTACTGTGATTGAGCAGCAAGCTAAAGAGGGCGTTGATTTTATGACTGTGCATTGTGGTGTTACCCAAGCAGCTATTGCTCGGCTAAAACATCAACAGAGATTGACCGATGTCGTGTCACGTGGTGGCGCTTTTCTTATTGGCTGGATGCTACACAATGACCAAGAGAATCCTCTTTATGAATTTTATGACCGCCTGCTGGATTTAGCCCGTAAATTTGATATAACTCTAAGCCTAGGCGACGGTATGCGTCCGGGGAGCTTAGCTGATGCTACTGACCGGGCTCAAGTAGAAGAACTAATCATCATTGGCGAGTTGGTGGAACGAGCTTGGGAAGCCGGTGTTCAAGCAATAGTAGAGGGTCCAGGACATTTGCCACTAGACCAAATTGCCACCAATGTTCAATTAGAAAAGAGTCTTTGTCATGGAGCCCCCTTCTATGTGCTTGGCCCTTTAGTAACTGATATTGGTGCTGGTTATGACCATATCACTGGAGCTGTTGGTGGTGCCATTGCTGCTGCTTCAGGAGCTGACTTCCTATGCTATGTTACTCCAGCAGAGCATCTTTCACTTCCTGATACTGAAGATGTAAAAATGGGAGTAATAGCCTCACGTATTGCTGCTCACGCTGCTGATATTGCTAGAGGCATAAAGATAGCAAGCGAATGGGATAGGAAAATGTCTGTTGCTAGAAAGAATCTTGATTGGGAATCTCAGGCTGAATTGTCTCTGGACCCAGAAAAAGCCCGGCAAGTTCACAATAAATATGCCACTACTGGACCAGCTTGTAGTATGTGCGGTGATTACTGCGCTATGGCATTGGTAGAGAAGTATCTGGGCATTTCAGCAATTAGATGCTAACTCTATGATTATGGCACAGGATGAAAGCAGAGATAATTTCTATTGGCACTGAACTTCTTTTAGGAGAGATAACTGACACAAACGCTGCTTACCTTGCCAGTCAACTACCTCTACTCGGACTTAATCTTCACTTCATATCTACAGTTGGTGATAACCAGCAAAGGCTAGTCGACACTCTAAGGCAAGCTTGGCAAAGGTCAGACCTTATTATCACCACTGGCGGTTTGGGTCCTACTCAAGACGATATCACTCGTGAGGCTATTGCCGAGCTGCTCAACGAAGAGCTTACAATCAATTCTGCCTTAGCCCAGAAATTGCAAGATTTTTTTAGATATCACGGGTTAGAGATGCCATCAAGCAACATTAAGCAGGCAGCAGTTATTCCCTCAGCTCAAATAATCTCTAATCTTCGAGGTACAGCTCCCGGCTGGTGGATAGAACGGGATAAACGGATAATTGTAACTATGCCCGGCCCACCAAGTGAAATGCAATTAATGTGGATGGAAGAAATATTACCTAAATTGCAACAAAAGACAGGAGGCACTGTCATCCTCTCCAGAACACTCAAGACTTTCGGCTTGAGCGAAGCTAAAGTGGATGAATTAGTAAGCCCCTTTCTTTCAGTCAGTAATCCGACGCTAGCCACTTATGCTAAATTTGATGGCATTCACTTACGCATTACAGCCAAGGCTCATGGGATAAGTGAAGCACAAGAGCTGATCGATCATCGGGAAGCCGACATTCGAGGGATTTTAGATGATTATACCTGGGGTGTGGATTCTGATACTCTTGAGAGCATTGTTGGGGAGTTGCTTATAGTAAAAGGGCTAAGTCTAGCCATTATAGAGTCTGGCACTGGAGGTCTTCTAGCTAATGTCATCACCAATGTTCCAGAGAGTTCGAAATATTTTAGGGGAAGCTTGGTTGCTTACGCCGATGAAATTAAGATAGCTTTTGGCGTTGATGCACAGCTTATTTCTCAATACGATGCTATTAGCGCTGAAGTAGCTGAGGCTATGGCAACGACTGCTCGAGAGAAGCTAGGAGCGGCTATTGGTATTGGTCTTACTGAGATTACAGGACCAACTGAGATAGAAGGCAAACCCATTGGTACAATATTCATTGGCATTGACAATGGGCAGAGCAGGCAAAGCTTTGCTAGAAATTATCCTGGTAATCGCTTACAAGTAAAGCAAAGGGCAGTCACTTCAGCCCTTTTCGAGCTAAGGAAAATCTTGATTTAGGGAGGAACTATGCACCTCATTATTGATGGTTACGGGAGCAATTCAGAAATCATGCAGGACGAAGATTTCATTTACCAACTGCTAGATTCCTATCCTTCTCGGATTGGGATGGCCAAGATTTCTGCTCCATTTGTCCTTAGATATACTGGCTCTAAAATTGAAGAGTGGGGGATTTCCGGATTTATTTTTATTGCTGAAAGCCATATCAGCATTCATACCTTTGCTGAGCGTTCCTATGTCAATATTGATGTGTTCTCGTGTCGAGATTTCGATGCCGAGCAGGCTACTAAATATTTTAAAGACAAGTTTCAGCTAACTAGATTAAAAAATCGTCTAATTACCAGAGACTGGAAGACAACAGACCTTGCAGAAGCTAATGAAGTACCTCAGCTCCACTTAGTATGAAAAACACAAAAAACTTGTTTCTCCCACCACAAAATTTTGCCGGCCTAACATCCCCTTACGCCAACTTAGAAACAGCTAAAGTAGTGATTTTGCCAGTGCCTTATGATAGCACTACTGAGTGGCATAGCGGCACCCGTGAGGGACCACAAGCTATTATTGACGCCTCACAATACTTAGAATTGTATGATATGGAGCTTAGTCAGGAGATATACAAGGTAGGAATTCATACCTTACCTAAAATCCAGCCTTTATTAAGCAGCCCCGAGGAGATGGTTCAGCGGGTTTACCAAATAGCCAAAGAATTCATCCAACAGGCGAAATTCACGGTAATGCTCGGTGGAGAGCACTCTCTTAGCCTAGGGATGATTCAAGCTTCCAAGGAAAAATATCAGGATTTCTGTGTGTTGCAGTTAGATGCCCATGCTGACCTTCGTGATGAATATTTGGGCACCAAATATAGTCATGCTTGCGTTATGCGACGTGCTCTTGAGCTTTGCCCCATTACTCAAGTTGGAATACGAAGCCTAAGCTGGGAAGAGCAGCAATTTCTGAACCAAAACAAGATGCAACCATTTTACATCTCGGCATTCGCCTCAAATTTAGCCTCACCACAACGGATAGCAAGTTCACTGAGTGACAATGTCTATGTATCCATCGATTTAGACGTCTTCGATCCTTCAATTATGCCGGCAGTGGGTACTCCTGAACCAGGCGGCATGCAGTGGCATGAAATCCTGCATTTGCTAAAGTCAATAGCCCTGCACAAACATATCGTTGGCTTTGACTTAGTGGAACTTTGTCCTAAGGAGGGCCCTGTTTCCTGTGCTTTCCTAGCAGCTAAGTTAGCTTATAAGCTTATCGGTTACGCTGTGTCATAAGAAGCGAGAATGAAAAGCGGTTTTACTCTAGGCAAGATTTTCGGTATTCCGTTGCGACTGCATTACACATGGTTCCTCATCTTCGTCTTGATAACCTTTTCACTAGTAGCCTATCTACCACTGCCAGAAGTCTACCCCCTTTGGCAACGGATAGCCTTTGGACTGGCAGCTAGCTTACTCTTTTTTACCTCGATAATTACCCATGAGTTGGCTCATAGTTTTATTGCTGTTAGAAATAGTATCCCAGTAAAAAGCATCACCCTCTTTGTTTTTGGTGGTGTATCTCAAATAACAAAAGAGGCAACGCGCCCAAATACTGAGCTGCTAATGGCTATAGTTGGTCCATTATCTAGTCTAGTGATAGCTGGCATCTTCTACGTGGTTTATCTTTTACTAACGGAAGCTGGTGAGCTTCTGGCTGCTGGAATGGCACAATGGTTAGCCTTTATTAATGTACTGCTGGCTGCGTTCAACCTCATTCCCGGTTTCCCCTTAGACGGCGGTAGAGTGTTCCGTTCTATTGTCTGGCTTAGCACTGGCAATTATAGGCGGGCGACGCGCATTTCTACCATAGTTGGGCGTGTAATTGGCTATCTTTTTATTGCTGGTGGTATTGTAGTTATGTTTGTCACTCATGAGTGGATTAGCGGTCTATGGCTAGCCTTTATTGGCTGGTTTTTGGAGAACGCAGCCACAACTAGCTATCGCCAGGCATTATTACGTGATGCCCTTTACGGTTTTACTGCCAGAGATGTAATGAATACAGATTGCCCTGTTATCTCCCATAAAGTCAGCTTAGACCAGTTAGTTCAAGATTATATATTACATACAGGACGTCATTGCTTTATCGTGGTCGAAGAAGGTAAGTTGGAGGGAATTGTCACTCTACATGATATAAAAACAGTTTCTCAGGAGCGTTGGAGTACTACCTCGGTAAAAGAGATAATGGTCCCGACTGATAAACTAAAAATAGCTTGCCCTGACCAAGATGCTCTAAGTGTATTTGAACAGATGGATGAAGGGAACGTGAATCAGATGCCAGTAATAGAGGAAGGAAAGGTTATCGGAATGGTAGCCCGAGATGGTTTAATTCACTTCCTCCGAATCCGTGGTGATCTAGGAATATAGAAATGGTTGACACTGCCTCTCCTCTTATTTTACAATTGGTCAAACCAAAGGCAGAAGGATGGCTTCGCAAAATACGCCTCGCTTAGCTTCAGCTAGTTCTAGCTTAGGAGAAGCAGCCACTCAGTTCCTTCTAAGCCTACATCCTGAGGAAAGACCGAAAGCTCAGCAAGAAGTATACAAATTTGTACGTTGGTATGGAGAAGAACGCCTACTAAGTGGGCTCACTATCCCTGAAGTAGCCAATTATGCTGAACATATCACTTCGTCAGCTACCGAACTAGCAAGAAAGTTGGGGATAATCAAAACCTTCCTCGCATATGTTTACAAGCAAGGCTTGACAAGGACAAACTTGGCTGTCCATCTTAAGGCCAAGAAGACTCCGTCTAAATTATCTTCCTCCTCCAAGCAATATTCCCAGAGAGCAGTTTCGTTGACTACTCAAGGCTATGCTGATTTAGAAGCTGAGCTTGCTGCCCTCAGAAATGAGCGACCCCGCGTAGCCGACGAGTTGCGGAAGGCAGCATCTGATAAAGATTTCCGCGAAAATGCCCCCTTAGATGCAGCTCGGGAATATCAAGCACACTTGGAAGCACGAATTAGAGAGCTAGAATCAACTTTAAGAATGGCAACAGTAATGGACGAAAAGCAAGTTACTAGTCATAAGGTAGACATCGGTGATACAGTGGTACTCCGAGATTTAGCTTCCGGTGAACAAACAAACTATACACTTGTTGATGCCAGCGAAGCCAACCTAACCAAAGGCAAAATTTCCATTGCTTCACCAACAGGTCAGGTGCTATTGGGACGAGAAAAAGGGGAAATGGTCGATGTTAAGGCCCCAGCTGGTATCCTACGCTACCAAATTAAAGACATTAAGCACCAATGAACTTACACTTGTTCAACTAGCATAGCATACTTGCCATTAATAAGTCACATCATCATCAAAATCCGGTTCAGTTTCAGTGCAATAGATGAAGATGATGTAAATATCAAAGCCACGGTTTGAGAGGATTTACCAGTCTCTTCAGAAAACTTAGGCATGACAAACAACAAGAAAGTATAATATGGATTTTGGGTTCACCCAACATAAATAGAGAATACACTATCCAATTGCCTCACCAATCAGCCTATGCTATACTAATGAGTGATTTTGGTTAAGCAATGCTGTTTAAAATCAGGAGGATAAAATTTGGTAGAGCCTATTTCAGTTAAGCAGCTTCTAGAAGCTGGAGCTCACTTTGGACACCAGACCGGTCACTGGCATCCACGCATGAAAAGCTACATCTTCACCCAGCGCAATGGTATTCACATCATTGATCTAGAACAAACTATAACCATGTTGGATAAAGCTTGCATTTACGCCAGAGATTTAGTCAGTAACAGGCAGAGTCTCCTCTTTGTTGGCACTAAAAAACAAGCTCAGGAAGTAATAGAAGAAGAAGCTAAACGATGTGACGCGCACTATGTCAACCAACGATGGTTAGGAGGGATGCTAACTAACTTTACTACTATTCAGGCCAGAATAGATTATCTAGTTCGCCTCGAGGATAAAAATGAAAGAGGTGAGTTGGATTATTTGTCCAAAAAAGAAAAAATGAAGGTTGAAAAGGAAATATCACGTCTTAATAAACTAATGGGTGGCTTTAAGGAAATGACTACTCTTCCAGGAGCTCTATTTATTATTGACCCAACTAAGGAGAGGATAGCTCTAGCTGAAGCAAAAAAGGTTGGTATCCCTGTAGTGGCTATAGTAGACACTAATTGCAACCCTGCTAATATCGATTACCCGATTCCAGCTAACGATGATGCTATAAAGGCAATCAAACTTATATGCAGTAAGATAGCTGACGCTGTTCTGGAAGGTAAAATAATTAAGGAAACTGGCGAAATAGGAATCGTTGAACCGACCTCAGCGGAGGTGGAATCTACTGAATTGCTAGAATCCTATATTTTTACCCCTGAAGGAAGCCAATAGGAAAGATGTTAAAGGTGTTTTCACAAATAGGGAGGTAGAATTGCAAGTCTCAACTGCAGCGGTAAAGGAGCTTAGGCAAAGAACTGGCGCTGGCATCATGGACTGCAAAAAGGCCCTCCTTGAAACAGAGGGAAATCTAGAAAAGGCAACTGAAGTTCTTAATCAGCGTGGACTCACCTTAGCTCGCAAGAAAGCTAATCGCATCGCAGACCAAGGAGTGATTGACGCATATGTCCACCCAGGAGGGCAAGTTGGGGCAATGGTAGAAGTCAACTGCGAAACTGATTTCGTCGCCCGCACCGATGAATTTAAGGAACTAAGTCATAATCTAGCTTTACAAATAGCAGCCATGTCCCCTCAATTCATCTCCCCAGAAGAGATCCCACCGGGGACAGACACAGACCCCCAAGCAGCTTGCCTTCTCCTCCAGCCTTTCATCAAAGACCCTAGTAAGACTATCCAAGACATAATCATAGAGACAATAGCCAAAGTCGGTGAGAATATCAAGGTGCGCAGATTCACCAGATTCGAGCTAGGTTACTAGAAGTGGCAATGAGCAAGGCTAAGTATAAGCGCGTTTTACTCAAGCTAAGTGGCGAAGCTCTTATGGGAGAGAAAGGCTTTGGTGTCGACCATTCAGTCCTAGCTCGTGTAGCTCAACAAATAAAGCGAGTAATTGAGCAAGAAGTCGAGATAGCTATAGTTGTTGGGGGCGGTAATTTCTGGCGGGGCACCGGCACTGAAGCTAAAGAAATGGACAGAGCCACAGCTGACTATGCCGGAATGCTAGCTACGATAATTAATGCCTTGGCTCTTCAGGATGCCCTAGAAAGCAAAGAGGTTACTACTAGAACTCAATCAGCCATCAATATCCAAGCTATAGCTGAGCCTTACATCCGCCGTCGGGCTATTCGCCACCTAGAGAAGAAACGAGCGGTTATTCTTGCTGGAGGCACAGGAAACCCTTACATGACTACTGACACTGCTGCAGTGCTTCGGGCTATTGAGATCAAGGCTGAAGTTCTCTTGGTGGCCAAAAATAAGGTCGACGGTGTTTATGATACTGACCCCCTCAAAAATCCACAGGCAAAAAAGTTTGACCGTCTAACCCATCAAGAGGCTCTAAACTTACACCTTGAGGTGATGGATATTACCGCTTTCTCCCTATGCCAAGAGAATAAACTCCCTATAATAGTTTTCGACCTCCGGGAGCAACAAAGTATAGAGCGCGCCATCTTCGGAGAACCCATCGGCACGCTTGTTTCCAGTGAGGAGAAAAATGATCGAGCAAATAGTTATTGATACAGATACCAAAATGCAAAAGGCCCTCGACGCTTTAACTCAAGAGTTGGCAACTATCCGCACAGGGCGGGCTACGCCAGCTTTAGTTGAGCACATCAGAGTTGATTACCATGGTGTTCCTACTCCAATTAACCAAATCGCTTCCATCTCCATTCCTGAAGCCAGAATGATACTTATCCAACCATGGGACCGCACTTCAGTCCACAGCATTGGAAAGGCTATCCTTAAATCCGACCTTGGTCTTAATCCAACTAGTGACAGCAATGTTATACGCATAGCTATTCCACCACTCACTGAAGAGCGACGTGAAGAGCTAATCAAAGTAGTTCGTAAGAGGCTAGAAGAAACAAGAATTACCTTGCGCAATTTAAGACGGGAGGGTATCGAAAAATTAAGACAGGCGGAGAAAAATAAGGAGATATCTCAAGACGAATGCACACGTGCTACCGAGCAGCTTCAGCAACTCACCGA
>DUEX01000046.1 GCA_011170325.1 Dehalococcoidia bacterium
CGAGTACCCTTCCTGCTTTAGCTTTGCTAGCCATAGCGAGATGCCGTCTTCGGGCAGCTGGAGCCCCTGCGCAGGACCAAGCGGGACGTCGATTCCCTCCTGGGTTGCCAGCTGCCTTATCATGAGGCTCGCCAGTTCTCGGCTCTGCGGGCTGAGGGACTGGAGTGCTTTGACCACCGGTTGGAGCGGCGGGTCCACCGAGGTCAACTCTCTCGCTCCTTGATGTGTAAACTGTGTCTCGGTACAATAACAATGCTCACAGACCGCACCTCCGGTTTCTGAGCACCCGCCGCTCCGGTTGGGTGGCTGCGGCGGGTTTTCTTCTCCTCTTATCATTCTACACCTCCTTTAGCCTCGTTTTTAGACTTGGCGCTTTCTTGCCACAAGTACGTTTTTCCTACTTTTTCCTGGCGCTTTCGCCCTGCTCTTGCACTTTTGCTCGGCGGTGGTTTAAAATTTCGCTCGTGGCCGTATTCGCTTTCAGGGGCCAAGAGCCTGCAGCTTTCAAGTTTTTGCCCGTTGTTTTCCAAGCTTTTCCACCTTAATAAGGAGCAGGAAAATAAAAGAACAGTTTAAGTTGGTTAAATCTTGCCCCAATACGCAAGCGCGTCTTGGAGAGCTTGTCACATGCCATGGGACAGTGCCAACGCCAGCTTTTCTTCCCGTAGGTAGCCAAGGCACAATCAAAACTTTAACCCCTGAAGAACTTGAGGGTATCGGGGTAACCATAATATTAGGTAATACCTATCACCTCTATCTAAGACCGGGCATAGATACTATTGAGCGATTAGGAGGACTGCACAGATACATGGTTTGGGATGGGCCTATATTGACTGATAGCGGTGGCTATCAAATTTTCAGTTTAGCGCCGTTGTGCCAGGTCACTGATGATGGAGTTATTTTCCGTTCTCACATCGATGGCGGTGAGCATCGCCTTACTCCTGAATCTGTAGTCGAACTTCAGGAAAGGCTCGGCGCTGATATTATAATGACTCTGGATGAGTGCCCTGCCTATAATGAAGGTGTAACAAAGGTGCGTGAGGCTGTGGAGAGAACTTGCCGGTGGGCAGAAAGGTGTCGAAGGCATCACCGAAGCTCTGACCAGCTTCTTTTTGCAATCGTCCAAGGAGGCATCTTCGCTCAGTTACGGCAGCAGTCGGCAATATCCGTTACCTCTTTAGATTTTCCCGGCTATGCTATCGGAGGTTTGAGCTTAGGCGAGCCTAAGGAAGTAACTTGGTCAATGGTGGATGAAACAACGCCTTTTTTGCCGCATGACAAGCCCCGCTACCTAATGGGGGTAGGTTCGCCCGAGGACATTATTGAAGGGGTGAGCAGAGGAATAGACCTGTTCGACAGTGCCTTGCCTACCAGAGTAGCTCGCAATGGTGCTCTTTTCACTATGGAAGGAAGACAAAACATACGGAAGGCTATCTATAAATCGAGAGAGGGGCCCATTGACACTGGCTGTGATTGTTACACCTGTCGCACCTTTTCCGCTGCTTATCTTCACCATTTGTTTAAATGTGAGGAGTTATTGGCTTATAGGTTAGCCACCATCCATAACCTGCGGTTTATCACCAGACTAATACAGAGGCTAAGAGATGCTATTCAAGAAGATACCTTTCCCAAGTTCAGAAATGACTTCCTCAATCGATATCAAGTTACTGATGAGGAGGTCAGGCTTGTTCAAAAACAAAAATGGCGAAGTTCGCCACGGTATCATCACGATACCATCTCTTAGCTTTGAAAGCTTGATTTGCCCTATCCATATTAGCAAGACAGGCCATATTTATCAGCTTGCCTTTTCTCTTTCTTGGTAGCCCAAGTTGGAAGGATACCAAGCTTTTGTTTGAGAAGAAGGAAGTGATTCCGGCTTTGCAGCAGTTGTTGCTCTCTTAGTACGAAGTCAGCAGACTAACGCAATGACGTAATGTGTTCTTGAGATGTGAACAGCTTGTCCACTATAGTTGAAGATAATCGACAGCAGACATAGGAAATCGGAGGGAGGTGAACAGGAAACGAGTCCACCGTATATGGAAATCTGAAGATTTGGGATTACCGAGATGAAGGCCAAAGAGGCATAGAGCAGGTCCAATGGGAGAGATAGTGAATAAGGCAGAGTACCCGAATCATGTCTCGAGTTATGATTTTGCTGAGGACAGGACGAAGCGTGGTGGGAAGCTGCGGATTCTAGTCATCATCGATGAGTATACCCGCGAATGCCTGGCTATCAGGGTGGAGTCTTCAATACCAGCCTCAGTAGTCATTGAAGTGCCGGAACGGTTATTCCTAACGCGGCGTGGCCGAAATATATACGCAGTGGCAATGGCCCTGAGTTTGTGGGTGAGGCGGTTTGTAATTGGTTAGCAGAATCCGGTTGTCAGTTTTTATTCATTACCCCAGGCAGCCCCTGGGAGAACGGCTATATTGAGAGCTTCAATGATAAGCTGAGGGATGATTCTTAAATCGTGAAATCTTCCGGAATGGTACTGAGGCG
>DUEX01000047.1 GCA_011170325.1 Dehalococcoidia bacterium
ACTAGTACACCTATGTATAGAAAGAAGAGAACAATCCAGTGGGGAGTAGCCAGTAGCCATTTTACCATTGGTAGCCAGCGATTGAGATCATCTTTGGCATTGGGGTACGGGATTTCAATATGAACTGACTGCTCCTCGTCAATCGACGGAAATTCATCTGTCAGTAGGCAGAGATAAGCCCAGATGCGGGCAAAGAACTTGGTCAGAGCCAAATTCCAGTCAAACCACCACTTGGGATACTTATGTCGGAAGAGGAGCATGAGCACTGTTGGTATCGCAATAAATCCAGCCAGTAGAAATTCATTTCTCCATCCAGCCGCATCCCAGGCGAGCGTAGCACAGGCAACAAGGACGAGGACAATCTGGTTAACCAATATTACCGCAAACCAAACGATCGGAATTACTATGAAAAGCCTGAAAAACGTAGTTAGCCTGTTTAGCCTTCTATCCGGGTAATCGATGAACAAGCTCATTGGGTAGGCAGTTGAAACATCGGCGATAGTAGAACCTCCTTACAGAGTTTTGGGCAGTTGATCGAGAGCTTGTCCCAATTATAGCACGGAAGATCCTCGGTTGAGTAGAACAATTGTGTAACAAACCGATGCCCATTTTGTGCTGGAACACGCGAGGAATATCACCATCAACCGCTAGGGGTGAGCACCCGAAGCGCAACCGTGAGTAACTTTTTCTACCGGCTTTTGGTTATAATTATGGCGAATGCGAAGAAGGTTTGCCTTCAGATGTAGATTTTAGCATCTATCACGTGTCACGATGGGGGTAACGTGTTATAGCCTATATCGGGGTCAATTTACAGAGAGGGGGCGGGATAGACTAGCGTCCTCAACTTGAGAAAGCGATAGGCTTTTCATATACTCATATTTTTGCATCCAAAGTGAACCAGATCCGCGATTCCATAAATAAGCGATAGCTGTCCCATATAGGTTCTTTGTCCGGATGAAGGAAATGAAGGCCCTTTTTAGTGACGTCGGTCTCGAGCTAGTGTCTCTATAAATTTGGGTAACACCTTCCATCAATTCGTCAGGGGTCATGTGCTTAGGCTTGAATACAACCTCCGTGAAATCATAATGCGTCCAATCATCGGGATAGTTGGTACGCAGTAACCTTCCTTCCTGCTGTAAGCTGCTGAATAATCTTGTTCCTGGAAGGGGAGTTAAGATTGTAATCTGTGTTGCATCGACCTTAGAATCCAGGATAAACTCTGTCGTTCTCTGAAACACATCTTTCGTATCCCCATCACTACCGAGAACAAATGCCCCAGCCATGGGGATGCCATAGTCATGTACTCTCTTGACCCCCTCTTTATATTTTGCTACACCCACCTTTAGATTTCTAACTTTATGCATAGCTTGAAGTGCGTCTTCACTTATAGATTCAAAACCGATGGCTAAACCGGAACAACCGGATTTTTTAGCCCACTCTAATACCTTTGGGCTATATGCGATATCAATGTTTACTTGAGAAAACCATCTCTTGTTTAGTCCTCTATCTACCATCCCACGGAACAATTGAATTGCCCTTTGTTCTGCCTGTTTCCCATAACCTAGAATAGTATTATCCGAAAAAAAGATGTTCTTGCTATCTATAGCTTCCAATTCATCCAGCACCTGTTCCACGGGTCGTGCTCTATACTTTCGACCATTAAAAGCTGTTACAGAACAAAACTCACAATCATTGGGGCAACCTCTTGCTGTTTCCACACCACCTAACTTAAGTGCATATCTATTAGAAAGGAGGTCACGTCTAGGTATAGCAAGATTCTCCAATGAAGTATGCTCCCCTGTATAGAACCTCTTCAATTCATTTCTTTCGAAATCATGGATTACATTTTGCCAGACAGATTCTGCCTCCCCTATCACCACACAATCAGCAAACTGTATAGCTTCATCACGTAAAAAAGAGGCATGAATGCCGCCTATCACCGTTTTAATACCTTTCCGCCGGTACTGCTCAGATATTGCGTACGCCCTGGGAGCAGTGGGGGTGAGAGCAGTGATACCTACCAGATCGGCATCTTCAAAGGTCAAAGACTCAATAGTCTCATCAATTATTTTTATATCCCAACCGGGAGGAGTTAATGCAGCCAAATACGCCAGATTTGTTGCCGGGTACTGCATTATACGGACGGCAGATTCATTCCAAAACTCCTGGTGCTCGACTTGTTGAACTGGATTGATCATCAGTAATTTCTTAGCCATTATTCTTTCTCCCAGAGTTGCGTATCTTAGGCTGAACCCCTATCTACCCCGGGCAGATTCCGCCTCGCAGCTCTCTGCTTCCGTGATGGGGTAGGATAGTCCAGAGTCCCTAATCACAGACGTCAACGAATTTTTCACGTATTCATAGTTTTGCAGCCAGAGTGAACCAATTGCGCGATTCCCCAAGCAAGCGATAACCCCTGCAAATAAATTTCTTGTTTGGATAGCCGAGTTGAAAGCCCTTCTTAGTGATGTCAATCCCGAGGTGGTGTGTTTATAGATTTGGTTAACACCTTCCATCAATTCGTCAGGGGTCATGTGCTTAGGCCTAAACACAGGCTCAAATAGATTGTAATGCCTCCAATCGTCGGGATAGTTGGTAAGCAACAACCTGCCTTCCTGTTTTAATCTATTATACAATCTTGTTCCCGGAAAGGGAGTGGAGATTGTACCTTCAGCTATATCGATCTTTGAATCCAGGATAAATTCTATCGTTCTCTGAAACACATCTTTGCTATCCTCATCATTACCGAAAACAAATGTCCCGACTACCGTGATGCCATGGTCACGTATTTTCTTGATTACCTCTTTGTAGTTTCTTACACCAACCTTCAAATTTCTAACTTTATGCATACCTTGAAGTGTTTCTTCATTTAGAGTTTCAAAACCGATGAGTATCATAAAACAGCCAGCTTCTCGGGCATACTTTAATACGTCTGGATTATCTGCAAAATCAATTCCTACGTTAGAAAACCATCGCTTATTCAATCCTCTTTCTTTCATCCTTCGGAATAATTGAATCGCCCTTTCTTCTGCTTTTTCCCCGTAACCAAAAATGTTGTCATCCAGAAAAAGGACGTTCATGGCATGTAGGGTTTCTAATTCATCCAACACCTCTTCTACAGGTCTTTGTCTATAAGTCCGACCATGAAGAGTTGGCACAGAACAAAACTCACAATCCATAGGGCAACCTCTCGCTGTTTGCACATAATCTATAACTTTGTACTTATAAGAATTGTATAGATCCCTTCTAGGTTTAACAAGATTTTCTAAAGAAGTACGCTCCCCCTGATAAAACCTTTTCAATTCATTATTCTCGAAATCATGGATTAAATCCCGCCAGACAGGTTCTGCCTCGCCTATTACAACGGAATCAACAAATTGTATGGCTTCATCAGGCAACATAGATGCATGAATGCCGCCCATCACTGTTTTAATGCCTTTTCGCCGGTACTGTTCGGATATTTCGTACGCCCTGGGAGCTGGGCTGGTAACAGCAGTTATACCTACCAAATCAGCATCTTCTAAATTCGCTGGCTCATTATGTTCGATAATGATTTTTGTATCCCAATCAGGGGGGGTTAATGCGGCTATATAGGACAAACTTATCCGTGGAACACTTAGAAAATTTAGAAGACGGCAGCTATTAAAATTTAAACTGGTTTCCAGAACTGGATCAATTAGTAATAATTTCTTAGCCATTATTCTTTCCTTCAGCGTTGCGTATCTTAAAAAGGTATTAGAGCGGGATTTCCCATATCAACCGCTCCTGCAATATTAAAACATGCTCGCCGGTCAAAGCGGAAGAGAAGATCGGATATTGCTTGGCACTACAGGTGGCTCCGGTAAGCTGATTGCACCTATGCCTGTTACACAGGCCTACCGGTCGCGGCGAGCAGAGCATCAAAAACACAAACAGGAGGTTCACATAATCACGTTCTTTATGAACCTCCTGTATGTCTAGTATTATAGTATAGCAAGATTTTCTGTGCATGTCAACAGAACCATCTGGCGTGGCTGAACCCGTGCCTGCACTGAACAAGTATTGCCTTGCAGCTCTTTGTATCAGCGAAGGCTGCGATAGGTAAAAGCTCCTGATTCCCATAGAGCAATACATTATGGATTTCACTGGTGATACTATCTCGATCCCTCCCCACCAGCCGGGTAGTTTTTTATTTCGTCAATATATAGATTCAAAAACATTTGCATTTTTTCCTTTGAAAAAAGGGCGGGCCTATAAGCGACAGAGATACTTAGATTCTTATTGTAGATACCCAGGCAGATACTGAATCCCATTGGGGTTACAACGGCGGTTGAGCCAGTAATATTGACTATTCTGGAGCTGCCTATACTGGTCACAGCAGGCTCGTCAGAGCCCACTTTTGACCAGGTCAGGCCTAGATTGGTAATGAGAATGCTATCGACATATGTTCGAGTAATCATCAAGAACCTGCACATCCCTCTCATAACCACCAGAGGAAATCGAGAGCAAAAGTAAAAGAAATAGACCAGCGAGAAAGCCGTTCTGTTCAGTGTCGCATATACAGTATCCGCTCTTACCTTTCTCAATAGCTTTGCCGGGTCAGCCCTATCTTCAGGCTTGGTTGATAAGGAAAGCCAAGATGCCTGATTTGAAACCACATTCCGAAACCCCTTTGGGCTCATATTTACTGGAGCCATTATGCGTATCTTATCGCTGACTTTTCCGTGCATGCTATTCCATTTTTCTACAACTTTGTAACACGCTGCTAAGAGGATATCGTTTAGCTCAACACCGGCTGACGCTGCTTTAGACCCAATCTGTTCTAGCTCCGCTGGATCTATGGTTATAGAATAATGGTCCATTTCTTTTGAGTGTCCTGACTTATCATGGAAAACCCTTGTTGGCGGAGGGAAGGCACCTATAACAAACCTGTGGAACAGATTGGATACCATTTTCACATAATAGTGCTCTACCCTAGACCTTTGGCTATTTGCGTACTCCAGTAGTTCATCCCTTTTGCTGTATATTCGGATATCCTCCGGCGATTGAGACTCTTCGGAAACCTCGTTATTGTAGCTTTCAA
>DUEX01000048.1 GCA_011170325.1 Dehalococcoidia bacterium
TAGTAGATTTCGTAGAAATTGTCTTTGCTGCTGCCAGCCCAAGTCGCCAGGGCATAGAATTTAGCGGTAGCCGTATCATAGTCAACAACCACATATTTCGACTTCAGCTTATCTATTATCTCATAGGTGGCGGCTTCGTCTTGAGTGGTGAAAAAGCGAGCAACATTGGGGTTCCAGCCGCCACCTGGGCCATGGTTGGGCAGACGGCGAGCAATGCGGGTAATCCAGTGACCATAATCCCACCAGGCCATTATCCCATAAGCAGAGTCAGGGTATTCATATTTCTGTCCTCGAGGAGGCTGCTCATAAAACTCATAATAGAACTCAGCGTTACCGAAAGGGTCTGGCGTATTCTCTCTGAGCCAGGAAAGGGAGCTACACCAGGCATCGCTGGGAGCAAAGGGAGCTGCTCCGGCAGTCTTTACGGCTGGACTGATATTGGGAGCAAAGCTTAGGCAGAAGACAATTACTATCGCCACAGCCATGACGGTACTGTTAAAACCACCTTTCTGCCTTTCGCCTGGCCTGGCTCTTCTCCTTTTTGCCCTTTTTGTTGCTGAATCTGTGGACTTAGTTGCTAGTTTCTCCAGAGCAGGATTCTCTATGATTTCCCTAGACAGGTATTTGCTGGGTTCACCCCTTAAATAGGCGATGACGAAGTGGATTACGAAGAAGAGGAGGGCTGAAACGTAGCCGGTCAGTAAAGCCGCATTAACGGTGAAGTAGTAGCCAAAACGGCGCTGCCCTAATACAGCCGCTAAAATAACCAAGCTCCATATAACAAACAGGGCTTTGTCAGGTCCAACACGTTTGATTTTAACAAAGTATATTATTAGTAGGACTAAGGAGATGATACTGAGAAAAAAGCTTGTGGTGAAAGATGCCCAGGCAAGGGAAAATGAAAAGCTGCCAGTGGGGAAGAGCAAAGGTTGCCCCTCCATAACTGTTAGCGTAATGACCCCTGGCGTGAAGATAACGAATCTACCCAGCATTGATTTAAGGAGAGAAGGATCGGCAATTTGAAAAACACCCCCCGCAGCTAGCCCCAACACAACCAGGGCCACAGGCAAATAAACCCGCTTTATATTACGGATTGCCATCAACCGGGAAAGGGCATTCAAGAGCAATGGGGCAAGTAAAGCAATTATCAGGGGAACTATGTATAGCTTCTCCTGGGAAAACGGCAAGAACATCATTAGAGCAATAAGGAAAGGGGCGACACCAACAAGAGATAGATAGTCACTGGATTCGTGTCTCAGGTGGTCAATAATGGACTGGATTATGAAATAGATGAAGACTATGAAGACAAAGAGCAGTGCACCCATCCAGGTGAGAAGATATATTCCAAGGAAAATACCGGCAAGCAGGCTATAAATAAGAGGTCCTCGCATAGTCGCCCAGTCTAGGCTTACCAAGTGTTTGAAGGTCAATTGTCTCTGCCTAGCAGATTTGATAGCCAGAATCAGAAACAGAATAGCTACGGTGCTAAACAAAGTCTCAGCGATGTGGTGATCAGTGAAGCCCAGTGCTGACCGACCCAGAAATTCACCCGGTAGTATGGCTACTAGACCAGCTGAGATAACGCCGACCCAACGATTCCACAGCGTTTTGCCAATGAAATAAACCGGAATAACAGTAAGCGCTCCCAAAACAGCTGGTAAAAGTGCACCAACCGTATCAACAACGTGCTGGGTTGGTGAGCCCAGGCCGACTAACCAAATGATGCCGGCAAGGAGCCAGTCAAAGAAAGGGGGCCAAGTGACAGCACTGCCACGGGGGAAAAAAGTATAAGCGTCAAAAGTAAGCCGGTCAGGAAAATGCTGAACCAGATTATCCACCAAGCGCATATGATAGTAGGCGTCAGCACTGGTAAATTTTGTCCAGTCTGTTCCAAACACCTGGTCATATGACGGAATGACCCGGAGGCATATGGCACCCACGAAGAATAAAGCTATCACTATACCGATAATAAGTTTTGGTGAGAACCTACTTTGACTCATTCGCTAGCCCCTGACGCAGATTATATCCTTACTGCAAGTGCTAGCACAAGTCTTTGAGCCCAGAGTCAGATCCCAAAGCTGACACTATACTACAGCCACTCGAAAACCTTACGTTCACTCCACAAAAAGCATAGATATACAGCCAGCGGTCACAGAAGCTTGTTTTGTTCAATCAACCACGACTCACAACCTAGTTGCACACTAGCTTATTAAGTGTGATTAGATACAAAAAAAGGGGGCTGGGAGAGTAAATCCCCGGTCCCCTTTAAGCAATTGCCAGGTAATTCTAGAATTCAAATAGCACTGGCTGCTCTGCCTTTCTTTACTCTGCCTCCTCTTCCCGCTTCTGTCTTCGCTCTACCCTGTCCCTCTCGAGCCTTACCTGTGTCCTCTTGCGATAGAGCCATTCCTTAAGCCGATTAAGGTCCTTCAGCTGGTAGTCGCTGATTGAGTCTACCGCGATATCGCTTGGCATCTCATTCTTGCCCCACCGGCCGTAGGTCTGGGTGGCGATGTAGAGGTAGATTTGCCCCCAGTCATGATCCATCGGCTGAGTCAAGGCAGCCGCATAGAGATAGGCACAGGCTTCGGCATCAGTACCGGTCATTTCCTCTCCCTTGAGTGCCTTCATGTTCATCTCCAGTCTTTCCAGGGTGATAGCATTCTTCA
>DUEX01000049.1 GCA_011170325.1 Dehalococcoidia bacterium
CTCTTGAATTTCTTCGCCCTGTAGGATGCGACCATGACCTGGAATCAGGAAATCGGGATTCTTGCCTGCTACCATCTCTAGGCCCTCAGCCCATTCCAGCTCATAGCGCTGAAGTTTTAATGGATTACCTATATTAGGACAGACCCCAACCATCAAATCACCGACAATCGCCGTCTTTCGTTCTGGAATCCAGACCCAGGTACCATCGTCGGTCTCCCCCATGTAATGATATAGCTCAAATGTTAGGCCTCCCAGCTTGAATTGCATGGCATCGGAGTAAGTGATGTCAGGGTATACGATATCAGTGGGCAGGAATTGTTCGTCTCCTTTGGGACGACTGTACCCGCGACCAGCTTGAATGCGGTTTATGTATCTGTTGTAGCTGCTCAGCTTCTGGTAACGATCAAACCGTTTTGGTACCAGTTCGTGCGCTATGATTCTTGGTTTTGCATGTCCTCTTTCCTTGGCATCGGCTACAAAAGGTGCGGTAGCAAAGGCATGGTCACCATGCCCGTGAGTGTAGATTATGGTGTGGATGGGCACTTCGGTCCTCGCTCGTATTGCCTCAACTGCCCTCGAACTTGTCATTGGTGTGTTATCGACAACCACCACCCCTTCTTCGGTGATTACCACGCCCGTATTTCCGAAACCAGCTACCATGAACATATCTGGCGTGCATTCTTCATCTCTCAGCGGCATCATTGCCCCAAAAACAGTCCTTCGCTCTAGACGACTCATTGGAAACCTCCTCTCGGCGTGACGTTGCGATTTCTTCTGCTAGTTCTTGATGTGCTTACCAGGTAGCCTTACTCTTCCCGTATCACCTTGCTTCTGGTTCTCTAGCGCTGGAGTTATTCAGTAATTTCCTCTTCCTGCGTTTCTTCAGCCTGAGCCATCTCCTCGTCAAGCTGTTCTTTCAAGCGGGCCGCTCTGGGATAACCGATTTGCAATCGTCGCTGCAGGAAAGAGGTGGAGATATGCTCGTGCTCCTCAGCCAGTTTCTTGGCTGCTTCTAAAAGTGGGTCTTTAACCAGACCTCGCCTTCTGGAACTGCTCGGTGCCTGCAAAGACTCCTCAATCTTTAGCGGGGCTAACTCTTCTATTTTCTGACTTGCCCAGAAGTAAACAAGCCTTTCTGTCTCGGCATCAGAGACAAAGGATCCTTGGAGCCGTTTGGGTTTGGATGCCTCGGTGGGCATGTATAGCATGTCTCCCCTACCCAGCAGTTTTTCAGCACCACCGCTGTCGAGGATAGTGCGTGAATCCACTTGGGAGGTAACGGCAAAGCTGATACGCGTTGGGAAGTTAGCCTTGATCAAGCCTGTAACTACATCTACTGATGGGCGCTGAGTGGCGACAATAAGGTGGATGCCGGTGGCTCGAGCGAGTTGGGCTAGTCTACAAAGAATATGCTCCACTTCATCAAAGCCTGCCATCATCACATCAGCAAGCTCATCGATAACCAGTATTAAGTATGGTAGTTTCTCATTTCCTTGCTTGTTCTTATTGTAACTCTCGATGTTGCGGGCACCAGCTCTGGCGAGTTGTTGATAACGCTGGTCCATCTCATGGTTGAGCCAGCGCAGTGCCTCTAGGGCCTTATCCGTATTGACTATAACTGGAACCGCCAGGTGGGGTATGCTATTGAACGGAGTGAGCTCCACTCTCTTTGGGTCAATCATAATAAGACGGATGTCATAAGGTGTATTGTGCATTAGCAGGCAGATGATAGTGGCGTTCAGGCAAACAGTCTTGCCGCTTCCGGTAGCTCCCGCAATGAGTAAGTGTGGCATTTTCCCCAGGTCACCAACTCCTGCCTCGCCTCCTGCTCCTTTACCTAGTGCTAGCGCCAGATTAGACTTGGCTTCCGTTTTTTGAAAAGTGCTGGTTTCTATTACACCTCTCAGGCTAACTACGCTCGAAACCACATTTGGCACTTCAATTCCTACTACCGATTGTCCCGGTACCGGAGCTTCAATCCTGATACTTGGTGCTGCCAAGGCAAGGGCGAGGTCATTGGCCAATGAGGTTATCCTCTCTACCTTGACCCTGGTTTTAGATACTTCCTTCGCTTTTACAGTGGTGTTACCCTCTTTGTCCCTTTCCTTGACCTCCTTCATTTTCCTGTCCCAGCCTGGTTCTACACCGAACTGTGTGACAGTAGGCCCGGTATTAATCTGCACCACTTTAGCCTCAACACCGTAGCTTGCTAGAGCGTCTTCAATAAGTTTAGCGCGCTGCATATTGTCGGCCTCACCAAACTGTACCTCGGCTGATTTATCCAGAATACCGATGGGTGGTAACCGCCAGCCATCGATAGTGACCGATGCCGATTCACCGTATTTCTTCCATACCTCTTGGGCCACCTGTTTTGTTTCTTGGCGGGTCGGGGTGGAAACCCGTGCGGTCGCCGCTGCCGGAGTTAGCACAGGAATAGCTTCCTTGGGTTGTATTACTTTATCGGGAGCTTTTTGTGTTGCTTTGATTTCCGGTGGTATCGGCCTTTCTTTAGATATTAGTCTGGGTGCTGTTAACTTTCTGGGCTGTTTCCATAGCCATGCAATTGATCTGGCAATGGATTCAACTATTATAAATACAAATTGTAAACTAGGTCGTGGGGCTACCAGCACAGCACTTAGAACGAACAGTCCCGCTATCCGCAGAGCGCCCATGAGGTCAGGGAAGCCGATAATAGCGAACCCTATGTCCCCACCAAGGTCGAAAAGAGCAAGTATGCCCCAGGCAGCCACTACACAGGCAATGCCGGCTAACCACTGGTTCCAACGGTAGATGAGAGAAGACAGTTTTCGCCGCCATGCTAACCAGATTAATGTTACAACAGCCACGGCAACCAAAATTAGTCCCCAGCCAAATAGTTTCCAGGTGCTGTTAGCCCATGAGGTAAGTGTCGCCAGTTGCCAGTACAGGATGGCTACGATGGCGATGACTATTATAATATAGCCCATCGGTGGCCTTATAAGAAAACGCAGTAGGCTTTGCC